>JAKSSB010000025.1 GCA_024403285.1 Lachnospiraceae bacterium
GATGCCAATACTCTGTTTATGCTCATTGTTCCCGACCAGTTTACGATGCAGACACAGATGGATGTCTGCCTTGCCAATGAGAGAATTAACGGTAAAAGAGGCATATTAAACATCGATGTTTTGAGCTTCGGCAGGCTGACACACCGTATTTTTGAGGAAGTGGGTACGCCGAAAGAGAAACCGCTCGACGATACGGGAAAATGTCTGATAGTAAGAAGGGTAATCAGTGAGCACAAGGATGAACTGAGCGTTCTTTCAAATGCGGTGGGAAATGCCGGATATATTCAGGAAATCAAGTCGGTAATAAGCGAATTCATGCAGTATTCGATTAAACCGGATGACCTCGACTTCCTCAAGACATATTCGGAATCCAAGCCGTATCTTAAAGTCAAGCTCGAAGATCTGAAGATAATTTACAAGGCTTTTCTTGAAAGTCTCGGTGAACGTTATACCACTACGGAGGAAACGCTGGAACTCCTTTCAAGAAAGATACCCGGATCAAAACTGGTTAAAAAATCAGTTATAGTTTTCGATGGTTTTACCGGTTTTACACCGGTGCAGAACGGTGTAATCGAAACACTTATCGAGAACGCCAAAGATGTCTGCATCACGCTTCCTTTCGAAGCGGGAGCGGAGCCGTTTGCCGTATATTCGCCGGATTATCTTTTCGGAATGACGCAGAATACCGTTAAGACACTTCAGAAGAAGTGTGAGAGAATGCGCATTCCGGTTGAATGCGAAGGAAGAGAACTTCTCGAAAGACCGGTTGTACGTTTTGAAGATAATAAGGAGCTTCTTCATCTGGAGAAGAATATATTGCGTAACCGGCCGTTCAAACCTTATACCGGCAAAACGAAATCGGTGGAAATCGTCAAAACACTCGGCATAAGAGACGAGTGTAAATGTATGTGCGACAGAATGTTTGAACTTATCCGCGACAAGGGATACCGCTACAGGGATATTGCCGTGGTTTGTTCCGATCTGGAGCTTTACGACAAGGACCTTTCCTCCTGCCTTAAGGAATACAACGTTCCGTTCTATATCGATACAACGAGGGATTTGCAGGAGAATCCTTTTATCATGATGCTTAAAAGCGCCATGAGAATTGTTCTTTACAATTTCCGTTATGACGATGTTTTTGCATACTTAAAAAGCGGCTTCAACAACATTACCGTCGATGAAAGAGACAGATTCGAGAACTACTGTCTTGCCAAAGGCATTCAGGGCAGACGCAGTTTCGAGAGAGTATTCGTAAGCGCCGAGTCTGACGCACCCGATGTAAAAGAAGCAGTCGAATCTCTCAACAATACCAGAGTAACACTTCTTGAATCGCTTTCGGTTTTCGACGGATACAGACACGGAATGAAACTGCCCGCTACCGAATGGATGACAAGAATATACAATTTCCTGACTCAGGCCGACTGTGAGAAAAGACTTGCCGACAAAGCGGCGGAATTCACGGAAGAAGGCAATATGCTTTTTGCCAAAACATACGAACAGATATACCGCGCGGTTATGGGACTTTTCGACCAGGTATGCAGTCTGCTCGGAGAAGAGAAGATTACCCTTGAAGAACTTTTCGATATTTTAAGTGCCGGTTTTGCCGAATTCAGAATCGGAACTATTCCTCTCGGTATTGACTCACTCCATCTCGGCGATATTGAGAGAAGTCGTATCAAGAATGTCAAAGCACTGTTTTTCCTCGGAGTGAGCGCGGGTAAAATACCTTCCGAAGACAGCGGCGGCGGAATCCTTTCATCGCCGGAGAGAGTTTTCCTGGAAGAATCGGGAATGGAATTTGCGCCGGGAACCGTCCGGAAGATGTATATTCAGAGACTCTATCTTTATCTGAATCTGACCAAACCTTCGGAGCACTTGTATATTTCGTACGCTACGGTGGACAATGACGGAAAAAGCATGATGCGTTCATATCTGATTGACGAAATACTGAAACTTTTCCCAGAACTGAAGATACAGTCGAGAACAAATTCAAGACCGGTGAATTCGTATAACGATGCGCTGGAGCGTGTTTCGGGACTGATGGGAGCTCTCAGAAAATCCGAACTGTCCAAAGAGGATTCGTACGAACTTATTTCTTTGTACGGTTCGCTTCTTTCGGATGAACATGGACGGGAAATCTTAGAGAAGTGTAAAGAGAATGCTTTCTTCGTGTATGAGCCGAAAGAACTTTCCGGACATATTGCCGATGCGGTTTACGGAGAAGTACCGAGAATGAGTATTTCATCGCTCGAAACGTTTGCAAAATGTCCGTACGCTCATTTCCTTTCATACGGTCTCAGACTTTCGGAAAGACGTCTTTACGAAATCAGACCGGTGGATGTCGGAAATCTCTGTCACCGTGTCATGGAACTCTATTCACTGGCAGTGCGAAAAACAGGTAAAGACTTTGCCGATATGACGGAAGAAGAGAACCGTCTGATTGTTGCCGAAGCGGTGGAACAGGCAACCGACGAAGCTATTGAAACCGGATATAATGACAACGAACAGAACCGTTATCTGACCGAACGAAAAGCTTTCAATCTGGAATTCTGCACCAACATTGTCTGCAATCAGCTTAAATACGGCAAACTCAAACCTGTCGAATTTGAGAAGAAGTTTGAAGCGGTCCTTGAGAGCGAGGACGGTCGAAAAGCCCTGTTTAACGGTAAAATCGACAGAATTGACTTGTATAGTCAAGACGATGAAATATATGTAAAAATTGTGGATTACAAAACCGGTAAAAAAGACTTCAGCATTGATGAAGTAGTAAACGGAACAAATCTTCAGCTTTCGATATACATGGACCGCACACTTGATGAACTGCGTGACGAGAATCCGGGTAAGCGTGTAATTCCGGCAGCCATGCTGTACCAGAAAATCTTTTACCCGATGCTTGAACATGACGGCGTGCCCGACGATGATGAGGCGCGTGAGGACAGATTTAAAGACGCGCGGACAACAGGTCTTGTCAATATGGATGCTGCAAGACTTTTGGACGGTGAATCGGTCGATGATTCACCGGTTGTTCCGGTTAAGTTTTCCGCTGACGGATGTAAAGAATCCGGCAAGTGTGTGCCAACCGGTACTTTTGAACAGTATCTTTCAATAGGTGTCATTAAAGCTCTTGAAACGGCGGGAAGAATTGTGGACGGTGATATTGCGGTTTCACCTGTTGCACAGTCCGATCCGAACGGGAACGACAATTCCGTCTGCAGACTTTGTTCATACAGGGGCAAATGCCCGTACGATTCGAAAATCGACGGCTATGAAGTAAGAGACTTATCGTCGCATCGGTCGCAAGACGATGCTGCGATAATTGAAGCTGCGTTAGGAGGTGAGAGACAGTGATTTTTACCGAAGATCAACAGAAAGTAATAGATGACCGCGGAAGAAATCTTCTTGTTTCCGCTGCGGCAGGAAGCGGTAAAACCGCCGTCCTCACAGAAAGAATAATCAGAAGGGTGTGTGACGACGAAGACAAAATTCCCATCGACAGAATTTTGATCGTTACTTTTACCAAAGCGGCGGCAACCGAGATGAGACGAAGAATCGAAGGAAAACTTCGTGAAAGACTCGAAGCAAATCCGGATGACGACAATATACGAATTCAGCTCGGACTTCTCGCAAACGCCCGAATCACGACAATTGACGGATTCTGTAATTATCTTTGCAGGAACCATTTTCAGGAAATCGGGCTCGATCCGGCATCATCGGTCGGAGAGTCGGCCGCACTTACGCTTGTACGTGACGAAGCTTTCGACAGCTATATTGAGGAATGTTTCGAAAACGGTGAAGAATTTTTTACCGAACTTCTGAAAGTGTATGCGCCCGAAGGCACTATGAAGAATTTACAGAACGTGTGCTTCGAAATATGTGATTTCATTGAGAGTATGCCCTTCCCCGAAAGATGGCTTCACGAAGTTCGCGTCGAGGCGGAATCGTTTGATTATGACAAATTCATGAACGGCCCGGTTATCGAAGAAATCCGCAAATATGAGGATACGATTCTTGCAGACTGCGTGAGAAAATATGACCGGGCTCTGGAGATGATTGACGGGGAAGACGCACTTCATCCTTATCGCGAAGTTTTTCTGTCCGAGCGTGATACTTTCGAACATATCATTACCGAGAAGTTCGCTGACAGATATTACTCATTCAATGTTTCACCGTTCGGAAAACTTAAGGGTGTAAGATTAAGCAGTGAACAGAAACTTACTTCGAATAAAGATGCCGTTACGGGAATCAGAGACAAAATTAGAAAGCGTTTCGGAGAACTCGGAAGTCTTTTCCACTTTGCAACCGGCGAAGAGAACCGGGTGGTTATGGAGCAGTCGGAGAGAACACTTGCGTATCTGATTGATTTCGTAAGCGGATACATGAAAGTTCTCAATTCACTCAAACGTGATAAAAAAATAATGGATTTCTCCGATGTGGAGCATGCGGCACTGCGTATCCTGGTTAAAAACTACGATTCTTTTGACGAACCCGAACCGAGCGATACCGCACTTATGTACCGCGAATATTTCAAAGAAATTATGACGGATGAGTATCAGGATACCAACAGTGTCCAGGAGACTCTTTTAGCGATTATTTCGAATCAGACCGAAGATTCCGGCAACAGGTTTATGGTCGGTGACATCAAGCAGAGTATCTATGCTTTCCGTCTTGCAAAACCGGAGATTTTCATAGAAAAATACAACACCTATTCGGACAGCGACAGAGTAAACTACAGGGTGGATTTGAAGAAAAACTTCAGAAGCCGCAGGGAAGTTATTGACGCCGTCAACTGTGTTTTCGAACGCATCATGGGAAGTGACGTCGGCGGAATCGATTACGACGACAATGCCAGACTGTATGTCGGCGCGGACTATCCTGAATCCTACGACTGTACCTGTGAACTGATGACGATTGTACCTGAAGAGAAAGAGCGACTCAGCGCCGAAGCGGGACGAATCGCCGAAGCATCGGCTGTTGCCGCGCGAATTCATGAACTTCATGAGAGTTTCCTCGTCTACGATTCGGAGAATAAAAAAATGCGCCCGTGCAGATATTCGGATATCGTAATTCTTCTGCGCGGTGCCAAGAAAAAAGATGTGATTTTCAAGGAGAAACTTGAGGCAATCGGAATCCCCGCCTACGTTGTATCGAGAGGCGGCTTCTTCAGAACCGCCGAGATTCAGAAACTTGTCAATTTCCTTGTGGTAATCGACAACCCCAGGCAGGATATCCCTATGTTCGGTACGCTGATTTCCGAATTCGGTTCTTTTACCGAGGATGAAATCGCGGAAATCAGAGTGTTCTCGGGCAAGGAAATTCTTCTTGTTGACAATATCACTCTCTATGCCACCGATGCACTTCCCGGTCCGGTAAAAGAAAAGTGTGTCCGCTTTGTTTCCGAACTTAATATGTGGCGTGAAAAGAGCAGATACTTAAAGGTATGCGAACTGATTGACGAAATTCTGACATTCTATTCATATGTGGAACTTCAGGCGGCACTCCCCGGCGGAGAACAGCGTGCGGCAAACTTACGTTACCTGTCGGAAACCGCGCTCAACTACGAGAAATCCGGTTACACGGGCCTTTTCAATTTCGTGAAATACTTAAGCGGAATTATGGAACATGACGAGGATGTCGGCGAGAAAAACATGCTTGACGACAATTCCGATGTGGTCAGAATTATGACCGTTCATTCGAGCAAGGGACTTGAATTCCCGATATGTTTCGTCTCCGGCCTCGGTACTTCGTTTGTGAAAGGCGTAAAAAAAGCTGAAATGTTTCTTTCGGAGGATTACGGAATCGCTCTTAAAAGTATTGACACCGAGCGCTTCAACAAGAGCATTACACTCAAAACTTCAATGATGAAAACCGCGAAGAAAGTGCGCGAAATCGGAGAAGAAATGAGAATCCTTTATGTAGCGCTGACGAGGGCAAAGGAGAAACTTATCCTGACCGGAGCAAACGCGAACGGAAAACGTTTCGACGACATTTCCGAAGAGGATGCGAAATACTTGCTGAGCGACAAAATCGGTGCAAACTCATTCCTCGATTTCATCATTCCGCCGGCAAAGTTCTCCAAAGATGTTTTCAAATTCACCGAAATTCCGGAGGAAGAGGCTTACCGCAGACTCACCGAAATAATGGTAAAAGAAAATGTCACGGCGCTTTCACTTGAGAACATCGCGCCGAACCATGACTGGCGGCCGTATGTTTATCCGCACCCCTATTACAGCAATCTTTTCTTTAAAACTTCGGTTTCGGAGCTTAAACATAAGGCGTACAGGGAAGAAGCAGGCGACGGATACGAACCGTATGCAACGGAAGAAATAACACCCTGCATTCCCGATTTCATTAAAAAGCAGACTTCGGGACCGGGCGGAGCCGAAAGAGGAAGCGCATATCACAGAATTATGGAACTTCTGGATTTTGGCGACATTGATTTCGAAAACCTGCAACAGTTCCTTAAAGACAGGGCAAAAGAATGGACCGACGAAGGTTATCTTGAACCGGGCTGGGCTGAACTTGTCGATTACGGAAAAATCGCTTCATTCCTTGAAACACCGCTTGTGAAGCGTATGATTCGTGCCAATGAGTCGGATTTGCTTTACCGGGAGCAGCCTTTTGTGTTACTCTTATCTGCGAATGAAGTCGATTCCGAATTCCCGGAGGAAGAGAATGTTCTGATTCAGGGTATCATCGATGTTTACTTTGAAGAGGACGGAGAACTGGTTCTTCTCGATTACAAGACCGATGCCGTATCGAATCCGGTCGAACTGATTGTAAGATACCGGGCTCAGCTTGATTATTACAGCAGAGCGCTTCATGAACTTACGGGTAAAAACGTAAAGGAAGTGCTTATTTATTCGTTCTCACTCGGAACGACAATAAAAGTATCCTAGCGGAGGAAGAAATGTACAAATATATTCTTTTTGATTTAGACGGAACACTTACGGATTCCAAGGAAGGCGTATGCAAATCGGTTCAGCATGCCCTCGCTAAAATGAACAGGCCGGTTCCGCCGATTGACGAACTTGACTGTTTCATCGGACCGCCGTTAAGCTATTCCTTTGTGAAATATTCAGGTCTGACACCCGAAGAAGCCGAAGAAGCAATCTCAATATACCGTGAAAGATATTCTACGGTCGGCAAATACGAGAACAGACCGTATGACGGCATTCCGGAACTTCTGGCGGCGCTTAAGGCGGACGGAAGAATTCTTTCGGTTGCATCCAGCAAGCCGGAACCTTATGTAAGGGATATTCTTAAACATTTTGACATTGAGAAGTATTTTGATGTCGTTTCGGGTGCGGATTTCGCCGGACTTAAAGGTGAAAAAGAAGACGTCATGGCGGAAGCTTTGAAACAGATGGGTATAGTAACGGACGAAGACAAGAAAGATGTGGTTATGATCGGAGACCGTCACTATGATATCAACGGCGCACACTTTTTTAAACTCGATTCAATAGGAACCGATTACGGCTATGCTCCCGAAGGCGAGCTTAAAGAGGCAGGAGCAACTTATGTGGTTGCGACTGTCGAAGAATTGAGAAAACTGCTTATGGAGGCATAGAAAATGGAAACAAACAAAAGTCAGAACGGAAGGAAGGCATTGCTTGAACTTGCTTTCGGCTTCCTTCTTCACGTCATTATTCTTGTATTTGTGGCGGCAATTCTTCAGATTCCGTCCGTAAAGGCAAATGTTCCGGAATATTTCGCGGGAATTGTTTCACCGATTCTTTCGGGACTCTGCATCTGGCTTATTTTCTGCCGAAAGGAAGTAACGATTCCAAAGCCGAATCGGACAAATGTGTACAGGACCATTCTCGTGGTTTTGATTTCTCTCGGTGCGGCAATCGTTCTTAACAAACTTATGTCGGATGAAATCATTCCGTGGGATTCGATTTCCGGTGAACATGTCAAACAGGACGAATCCATGTTTGACATTCCTTTGTATGCGCGAATTCTTGCATACTGCGTAGCGGCACCTATCGGTGAGGAAATGCTTTTCAGAGGACTTATATACAAGAAACTTCGTGTAATTTATTCACCCAAACTTGCGATCTTTTTATCGGCTGCAATCTTCGGAATTTACCACGGCAATCTTATGCAGGGAATTTACGCGTTTGTAATGGGCGCACTGTTTGCATGGGCGTATGAAGAAACGGGAACATTTCTTGCCCCTGTTTTAATGCATGCCGTTGCCAATACCATAGTTAACCTGTGTGTGGCCGATGCCGGAATTTCGCAAATCGTGTATTCGCCGGCCGGTGTTCTCGGAGGCCTTGTGCTTGCGGCGCTCGGAACACTGTTTATGACAAAATGGCCGAATCTTTTATCCAAGAAGGAGAAACAGGAGAACAGCTGATGGAGTCGGTTACCGTATCAGTTCGAAATCTCATAGAGTTTATTCTGCGTACAGGCGACATCGACAACCGTCATATCGGTAAAAGCAGTGATGACCGCATGCAGGAGGGCAGCAGAATCCACCGCATGATTCAGAAAAAAGGAGGTCCCGAATACCGGGCCGAAGTTCCGCTTTCATATATCCATGAAGCGGACGGTTACTTACTGAAAGTAGAAGGCAGAGCCGACGGAATTATCGAGAATTCCACCGGTGTCACAATCGATGAAATCAAAGGTACATACAGAGATTTAAACCGTATGAAAGGTCCTGTGCCGATGCATCTGGCACAGGCTAAATGTTATGCGTTCATGTACGCATACGAACAGAATCTTTCCGCGGTAACAATTCGAATGACATACTGTAATTTAGAGAATGAGGAACTCAGGTTTTTTACCGAGGAGTATGCGTTCCGCACCCTGGAACTGTGGTTTAAAAGACTTATTAAGGATTATCTTAAATGGTCAGATTTCACGGTTTCGTGGAAGAGCGAACGCACGCGCTCGATTAAGAATCTTGAGTTCCCTTTTGAATACCGTCCCGGCCAGAAGGATCTTGCGGGGTATGTCTATTCGACCGTCGTCCGTAAAAAGAAACTTTTTATAGAGGCACCGACCGGTGTCGGCAAAACCATCACCACTTTATTTCCGGCAATCAAAGCCGTCGGAGAATGTGAGGCCGAGAGGATTTTTTATTTTACCGCAAAGACGATTACGAGAACAGTTGCAAGCGATACACTCGACATACTTCGGGATAAAGCGCTTCGCATGAAGAGCGTCATCATCACGGCCAAGGATAAAATCTGCGTTCTTCCGACGCCCGAATGCAATCCGGCAAGCTGCGAAAGGGCGCACGGACATTTCAACCGTGTGAACGACTGCATGTACGACATGCTTTTGAACGAAGACATATACAGCAGGGAAGTTATCGAAAAATATGCCGAAAAGTACACGGTCTGTCCGTTTGAACTCTGCCTCGACATGAGTCTTTTCTGCGATATCGTTATCTGCGATTACAACTATCTTTTCGACCCGCATGTTTATCTCAAGAGATTTTTTGCGGCAGGTTCGCCCGCCAATTCGTTATTCTTAATCGATGAGGCGCACAACCTTCTCGACAGGGGAAGAGATATGTATTCGGCTGTCCTGGTAAAAGAAAATGTGCTCAAATTCAAACGTGAACTGAAGGCCGATTCCGAAAGCGAAAAACCGCTGATTCCTCAGTATTACAGCAACAGAATCATCAAATCGACCGAGGCGGTCAATAAGGAAATGCTCTCCCTTAAACGAATAGGAAATCCCGGTGTTACGGTCTATGAAGATACTTCGGAGCTATCTCCTTTAATTATGAAACTCGACAGACTCTCCGGTGTGATAAGCGGCTTCCTCGAGGATGAAGAAGGCGGAGGTGAATTGCGCAAAACAATTCTCGAGTTCTATTTTGAACTGTCTCATTTCCTTCTTATTCGGGACAGAGTCGACGAGAATTATATCGCATACACGATGCTCGATTCGAACGACCGTTTCAGCGTCAAACTCTTTTGCGTCAATCCCGCGCTTCAGCTTAAGGAGTGCATGGACAAGGGTGTGAGCACAACGCTTTTTTCGGCAACTCTTTTACCGATACAGTATTTCAAAAAACTGCTCGGCGGAACGAAGGACGACTACGAGATATACGCGCATTCGATATTCGATCCTTCAAGAAAAGGGCTTTTCATAGCCAACGACGTGACCACCAGATACACGAGCAGAAGCCCCGAGAATTACAGGCGGATAGCAAGACATATATACGAGGTGGTTTCGTGCAGGCGCGGAAATTACATGGTATTTTTCCCGTCGCATGCGTTTGCCGCAACGGTGCGCGAAGTGTACGAGGAAGAATTCTTAAACGATGATGTGACTTTTGTGCTTCAGAAAGAATCAATGATTGAAGAGGAACGCGAAGAATTTCTTGCGCAGTTTTCGGAGGACGGACCGGGAAATATTCTTGCCTTCTGTGCTCTCGGCGGAATTTTCTCGGAGGGAATAGATTTGAAGGGAGAGTCCTTAATCGGTGCGATTATTGTCGGGAACGGACTGCCGCTTGTCTGTGCGGAACGGGAAATTTTAAAAGATTTCTTCGACCGTACCGAGGATTCGGGATTTGATTACGCTTATCGTTTCCCCGGAATGAACAAGGTTTTGCAGGCTTCGGGAAGAGTAATAAGAACACTGGAAGATGTCGGTGTCGTCGTTCTTCTCGAGAACCGTTTCCTTCAGCCCGCGTCTTTGCGTCTTTTCCCGAGGGAGTGGGAGGAGTATAAGGTTGTAAACGTCGGAAACGTCGCCGAAAACGTGAAAGCGTTCTGGAAGAAATTCGATGAAGAAACATAAGGCGAAGATTAGTAGGCTGCGTTTGATTGTCGGAATGTTTTTATAGAATTTTAGTGTCGGAGGACTTTAAATATGTGGGCTTACGAAAGTGTTTTTTACCAGATTTATCCGCTCGGTTTCTGCGGGGCACCGTTTGAAAACGATGGTGTTTGCGTCAACAGAATAAGCAAGGTTATCGACTGGATTCCGCATCTTCAAAGACTTAATGTGAATGCGGTTTATTTCTCGCCGGTTTTTGAGTCGGATACTCACGGTTACAATACGAGGGATTACACGCGAATCGATTCAAGACTCGGTACGAACAAAGATTTTAAGAAGGTGTGCGACGCACTTCACAAAGCGGGAATCAAAGTTGTCCTTGACGGTGTGTTCAATCATGTGGGCAGAGGTTTTCCGCAGTTTAAGGATGTCTGTGAGCGCAGAGAGAATTCACCTTACATAGACTGGTTTGCCCGAATCGCTTTCGACGGCAACTCGCCGTATAACGACGGTTTGTGGTACGAAGGCTGGGAAGGCAATTACGATCTGGTCAAACTCAATCTGCGAAACGGGGAAGTTATTTCATATCTTTTAAATGCTGTCGGAGGATGGATTGACGAATTCGGAATCGACGGAATAAGACTTGATGTGGCTTACTGCCTGGATCGTGAATTTTTGCGCAGATTAAGAGAATTCTGTGACTCGAAAAAGGACGATTTTTTCCTGCTTGGCGAAGTCCTTCACGGAGAGTACGGCAGGATGCTTAATGAAATGCATATTCATTCCCTGACAAATTATCAGTGCTATAAGGGGTTGTATTCCGCGTTCAACAGCAGTAATATGTTTGAAATCATTCATTCGCTTTTAAGGCTTTTCGGACCGGAAGACTGGACCGTCGCAAGGGGTGCGCATCTTTTAAGCTTCGCAGACAACCATGACGTGCCGCGAATCGCTACGATTTTAAACGATAAAAATCAGCTTAAGGCACTGTATGCGCTTTTATTCGGAATGCCGGGAATCCCGATTGTCTATTACGGAAGCGAATGGGGTATTGAGGGCAGCAAAAACGCTGACGATACGGAACTTCGCCCGTGTCTTTCCAGACCGGAATGGAACAATCTTTCCGATTATATAGCGATTCTTGCGGATATAAAGAAAGGAAGCAACGCACTCAATTACGGCGGATTTATCTCCCTTCATCTTACAAACCGCGCATGCGTTTTCAAAAGAGAAGCGGAGGGCGAGTGCATCCTTGTCGCCGTAAATATGGATGCGAATGATTTCTTCGCGGGATTTAATTTCGGAAACACTATAGCAACCGATCTGCTTACCGGAGAGGAAATTACGATTGACGGCGGCGTGAATATTCCCGGATACGGAGCACGCATTTTGAAACTTCAGTAAAAGATTTTAAAACTTCAATATAAGAAAAGAGAGGACGTAAGCGACACAATGGATTCGAACAGAAACAAAGAAGAATCGTTTCTTAAGAAACTGTCCACCGCGATAGGATACGTGGTGGTCAGCATTGTTGTGCTTATTTTTGCCGCTCTCGGCATTGCTTTGGCGGCATTTCTTTTCCTTGGCGCCATAGCGCTTATTCTTGCGGGAATACTTGTGATTGCCGCAGGTATCGTTTTTATCGGCATCGGATTGAGCAAGATTTTCGTAATCCCCAGAGGTGCGGTTACGAGCATCGGGTTCGGACTTCTTTTATCCGGAGCGGGACTTATGTATGAGACGTTTGTAGCGTGGTTTATACGATATGCCGTTCCTTTTATCGCCGGAAAAATCAAAGAATTCGCCGATGAAAAATTCCCGAATCTTTTCGGAAAGAAAGGAGAGTCTTTGAATGAAGAAAATTCTTAAACGTTCTTTTATACTTTCACTGATTCTCTTGGGATGCGGGTTAATCGGTACCGTGACGGGACTTTTCTTAGGCGGCGCAAACGACTGGCTTTTACAGGCGAAGCAGTCGTATTTCACAACGAAGGAGACGGTGGAGCAGAGCCTCGGAAACATCCCCTTTATGAAAGCGTTTTTTAACATCGAAGGTTTCTCGTTCGAACTCAACGACGGCAAGGCGCTGTTCTCGCTGAATGAAGATTACGAGAAGCATTCGGGCGATTATTTCGATTTTCACGTCGCTTCGAAAGACGAGATTACAAGTCTTGAAATCACCGACTTCGACAGCGTCCTGACAATCCGCGAATCGAAAGGAGATTCATTTGGAATCGAAAGCAGAAATGCGGGCGATTTCCAGTACTATGTGGAGGACGGAACATTCTATATAGGAGTGTTCCCCGAATTTAAGAACCATTCGCCCGTCAATCCCGCGGAACTGATCGTGTATATCCCGGGAGGCGTCCGGTTTGAACGTGCGTATGTCTATTTCATGGGCAACCGTGCGGATATCGAATGCACTCTGACCGGAACGGAGGGAATTTTCCTTTCACCCAACGGAGACGAACTCAATTATGAAGGACTCGTTTTCGATACACTGAAACTTCAGAACGGAACGGGATCAAGCACGGTAAAAACAATAGAAGCACGCGACGTGCTCGTCGATGTCGGCGCCGGAGACTGCGTGATAGACAGTATAACAGCGGACGAATTTGAAGGAAACGTAAGTTCCGGCGATTTGTCTTTATCCGGAGATATCAGGGACGTGAACTTAAAATGCGGAACGGGAGATGTCGAATTCTATCCTTCCCGGAGCGAAAATGAGTATTCCATCGATCTTACGGGACGGCCGAAAGAGATATTAATCGGCAATGTATCGTATTCCGGACCTCTGATGAATACCTATATTGCGGGTACGGGTGAAGGAACCCTTAAAATTAAGTGTGATATGGGTAACGTAAAGGTCGGATTTTATTGACAAAATGCAATATTATGAGTATCTTTTACTTTGAGGTATTATGTATAATAAAAAGGAGCAGAGATTATGAGTAAAGAACTGGCTAAAACCTACGATCCTCACGGAATTGAGGACAAACTTTATCAGAAATGGCTTGACAAAAAGTATTTCCACGCAGAAGTGGATGAGAATAAAAAACCTTTTACCATCGTGATTCCGCCCCCAAATATCACGGGACAGCTTCACATGGGACACGCTCTTGACAACACAATGCAGGATATCCTTATCCGTTTCAAGAGAATGCAGGGTTACAATGCACTCTGGCAGCCCGGAACAGACCATGCAAGTATCGCTACCGAAGTTAAGATTATCGAGACTCTGAAGAAACAGGGAATCGACAAGCATGACCTCGGAAGAGAGAAATTCCTTGAAAGAGCATGGGACTGGAAAGCAGAGTACGGCGGAAGAATTATTTCACAGCTTAAAAAACTCGGTTCAAGCTGCGACTGGGACAGAGAACGTTTTACCATGGACGAAGGCTGCAACAAGGCAGTAACCGAAGTTTTCTGCAAGATGCATGAGAAAGGATGGATTTACAAGGGCTCGAGAATTATCAACTGGTGTCCCGTATGTAACACCTCCATTTCGGATGCGGAAGTTGAGTATGAAGAACAGGCCGGACATTTCTGGCATATCAAATATCCCATTGTTGATGAGAACGGACAGCCTTCGAAGACGGAGTTCCTTGAGTTCGCAACAACACGTCCCGAGACAATGCTCGGCGATACTGCCGTTGCCGTTAATCCGGATGACGAGAGATATCATTATCTTCGCGGCAAATCGGTTTGGCTTCCTCTTGTTAACAAGGCAATTCCCGTTGTTGAGGATGCTTACGTTGACATGGAATTCGGTACCGGTGTAGTTAAGATTACACCTGCACACGACCCTAACGACTTCATGGTAGGACAGCGTCATAATCTTGAAGTTATCAACATCATGAACGATGATGCAACAATCAACGAGAACGGCGGCGTTTACGCAGGCATGGACCGTTATGTTGCAAGAGAAGCAATCGTTAAGGATCTCGAGGCACTCGGACTTCTTGTTCGAATTGAAGATTATTCACATAACGTAGGTACTCACGACAGATGTAAAACAACTGTTGAACCGCTTGTTAAGCAGCAGTGGTTCGTTAAGATGGATGAGCTTATCAAACCCGCCGTTAAGGCAGTTAAGGAAGGCGAAATCAAGCTCGTTCCCGAAAGAATGGAGAAGACCTACTTCAACTGGACAGACAACATCAAAGACTGGTGTATTTCAAGACAGCTCTGGTGGGGTCACAGAATTCCCGCATACTACTGTGACGAATGCGGCGAAATCGTAGTTGCCAAAGAGAATCCCGGCAAGTGCCCGAAGTGCGGATGCACTCATCTGACACAGGATCCGGATACACTTGATACATGGTTTTCATCGGCACTCTGGCCGTTCTCAACACTCGGATGGCCCGAGAAGACCAGGGACCTTGAGTATTTCTATCCGACCGACGTTTTGGTAACAGGTTACGATATCATCTTCTTCTGGGTTATCAGAATGATTTTCTCAGGATACGAGCAGATGGGCGAGAAACCTTTCAAGACCGTTCTTTTCCACGGACTTGTTCGTGACTCTCAGGGTCGTAAGATGAGTAAATCTTTAGGAAACGGAATCGATCCTCTTGAAGTTATAGAGAAGTACGGTGCCGACGCTTTGAGACTTACACTCATCACCGGAAACGCACCCGGAAACGATATGCGTTTCTACTATGAGAGAGTTGAAGCCAACAGAAACTTCGGCAACAAGATCTGGAACGCTTCACGTTTCATTATGATGAATATGGAAGGAAAGACGGTTACAGTACCGGCAGCAGGCGATCTTGAACCGGTTGATAAGTGGATTCTTTCCAAACTTAATAAAGTAGTAAAAGAAGCTACCGACAACATGGAGAACTATGAGCTCGGTATCGCTGTACAGAAGGTTTACGATTTCATCTGGGATGAACTCTGCGACTGGTATATCGAGATGGTTAAACCCCGTCTCTGGGCAGATGATAACGAGAAGTCAAGAAATGCAGCACTCTGGACACTCAAAACAGTCCTTATCGATGCACTCAAACTTCTTCATCCTTACATGCCTTTCATTACAGAGGAAATCTTCTGCACACTTCAGGACGAAGAGGAATCGATTATGATTTCGTCATGGCCCGTATATACGGAAGAAAGAGCATTCGAGAAGGAAGAAAAAGAAATCGAAATTATGAAGGAAGCCGTTCGCGGTATCAGAAACGCACGTACCGGAATGAACGTTCCGCCTTCAAAGAAGGCTGCTGTTTACGTAGTATCGGAGAAGCCTGAAATGCGTGCAATTTTCGAAGACGGCAAACTTTTCTTCTCATCGCTTGCAAGTGCTTCACAGGTTTTCGTTCAGAGCGACAAAACAGGTATCGGCGATGATGCGGTTTCGGTAGTTATCGCCAACGCAAATATTTACATTCCTCTTGCCGAACTCGTTGACATCAAAGCCGAAATCGAGCGTCTCGAAAAAGAAGAGAAGAGACTCGAAGGCGAGCTTGCACGTGTTAACGGTATGTTAAGCAACGAGAAATTCATCTCCAAGGCACCCGAGAACAAGATTGCCGAAGAGAAAGCTAAACTCGAGAAATACACACAGATGATGGAGCAGGTAAAAGAAAGACTCGCATCATTAAAATAAGATTCGTTTTTTCATTAACAAATACGGGGGAAAATGTATGGAAAACGAGAACATGGAAGTTAATCCTGACGAATCAATCGATCTTCCGGATGATCTGGAAGCCGAATTAAGCAAACTCACGGAGCTGCTCGACATTAAAGACGACGACGGCTCCGATGAGGAACTTGAGATTCCGCCGGAGAATCCGACGGATTCAGACGAATATAAGAACCGCAAAGATACTTATGTTAGAGTATCCGATGACAGGCGTGAAGCATGGCTTTTTCTTGAAGTACCGACAAGACGGGCATACACCGTTGATTCGGTGCTTGATTTGCTGAAAATGTATAACGTCAATGCCGGATATATTATGTCGAATATCAAAGCCATGGTTAAAAAAGGTGTTTATGAGCGGGCTATTCTCGTGGCGAAAGCCAAAGATCCGGAAGAAGGCCATGATGGTTTTTACCTGTATGGTTTTGACGAAGAGGCAATTAACCGTAAAACCCCGAAAATTCTTGCCGACGGAAGCGTCGATTACAAGAGCATGAATCTGACTGTTTCTGTCGGAAAAGACCAGCTTCTTGCAAGGTACTTCCCAAAGGAAGAGGGTAAGAACGGATACTTGATCGACGGTTCGCCTCTGCCGTGCAAAGCGGTTAAAGATCTTTCGACAATCAAAGGAAAAGGTTTCTATTTCAATGAGGAAACACAGGAGTATTTCTCATCGTATGACGGAAATCTTGATTTTAAGGAAAATTCGTATCTGGATGTAAGAAATGTTTTTGAAATCAAGGGTGACGTTAATCAGCTTAACGGCGCACTTGAATTCAAAGGAGACATACATATTCTCGGAAATGTTGAATCCGGAACAACGATCAAAGCCGGAGGAACAGTTTCCATCGACGGTGTTGTTGAGGCCTGTGAAATTATTGCCGGCGGAGACATCGTATTAAGGCGTGGAATTCAGGGAGGCAATGAAGGACTTATTGTAAGCGGCGGAACCGTTTTTTCGAATTTCATCGATCATACGACGGTAAGGGCTGCGGTAGATGTCAATTCCAATACCATCTTAAATTCCACGGTAACCGTAAACGGTAAGGTTATCGTAAACGGTAAAAAAGGTCATCTCGTAGGCGGATATACTCATGCAAGAAAGGGAATACATCTGTCGAACCTGGGTAACGATTCCGAGGTCAAAACTGTTGTCCATGTAGGACTCGAAGAAAAAGACCTTGAGAAGAATCAGGCGCTTATCAAACGTGACAGGCAGTTAAGGGAAGCACTTACTCCCATTGTCGGAGAGCTGACCAGACTTGTTGAGAAGAGCAAGACAAGAAAACTTTTACCGGAAGAAGCGGGCAAAATCAAAGTACTTATCAAAGAAAAAGATAACCTTGTCGCATCTATTAAGACATGCGCCGAGGAGAAAGCTAAAATCGATGCTGTAATTTCAGAGGCGGAAGGCGCGTGCGTCGTTGTAACGGAGCATATTTACAAGGGTGTAACGGTCGGAATCGATTCACAGAATCTGGTAATTCCGGAGAACACCAGAAGTGTGGTTTACGACAAGAAACACGGAACCATAAATTCAAGCGCCTATGTCTGGAAATAGCATATAAGTCAGAAGGTGAGCAGGGTGGAAATTACCGACAAGTTTGATAGTTTTAACGAAGCCGTGGAATATGTTTTCAATATTCCGAAATTCACCGCCAAAAACGATCTTGAAACAACGGGAGAATTCTATGAATATTTAGGATGTCCGGGCGAGAGAATAAAGACGGTTCATGTTGCCGGAACGAACGGGAAAGGTTCAACCTGCAATTATCTGTCGGATATTCTTAAAGGCCACGGATACAGTGTCGGATTCTTTTCATCCCCGCATCTTGTGAGCGTGTGTGAGAGATTTCGAATAAATGACGTGCTTATGAGTGAGGCGGAATTTGTTTCCTCGCTTGAAAGCGTAATGAAGAAGGTTTGCGAATGGAGACGCAGCGGAAGAGATTATCACCCGACTTTTTTCGAAATACTTTTCTTCATGGGAATGATATGGTTTGAGGCCAATACCCCCGACTACATCATTCTGGAAACAGGACTCGGCGGAAGACTTGATGCAACCAACATCGTTAAGAAACCGGAACTTACGGTGATTACGAGAATCGGTCTCGATCACACGGAGTATCTCGGTGATACGATCGAACAGATTGCCGGTGAAAAAGCCGGTATTATTAAGCCGGGTGTGCCGCTTGTTTACTGGAATACAAACGATACGACGGATTCCGTTTTTGAAAAAAGAGCAGCCGAATGCGGCGCTAAGACTCTTCGTGTAGGATACGGTGATATTGACAATATAAGGCAGAATGAAAAATCCATTGATTTTTGTCTGACTTATGGTTATGATAAAAATGGCTTTGGCAGAAAGATGCAGATAAAACTGCCCACTGTGGCGTTATATCAGACAGAGAATGCCTCGCTGGCGCTTAATGCGTCCCACATGCTTCTTGGCACTTCGTTGAATGAAAAGGATTCCGCGGAGTGTTTATGGTGTTCATTTTGGGAAGGACGCATGCAGGAAATCCGCCCCGGATTTTACGTGGACGGAGCGCACAACAGAAACGGTACGGAAGCTTTCCTTGATACCCTGAAAGACATGAATGTTAAAGGGGCGACTCTTCTTTTCGGTGCCAATAAGGACAAAGACTATGCGCCGATGATTAAGATGCTCGCGGAAAGCGGATTTTTTACCGAGACTGTCGTGACTACGCTTGAAGGAACAAGAAGCCAGAAAGCCGAAGTACTTAGAGATGAATTTATCCGATGCGGAATGATGAATGTAACGGTTACGGACAGCGTTTCGCAGGCGTTTGAGATGTTATATGATTCGGGCAAACTTATTTTTGCCGCAGGTTCTCTCTATCTTGTGGGAGAAATATTGGAGGAAACAAGATGATTGATTTTGAAAACGAACTGAAGAAATTTCATCCCTCTCTTGAAGTAAGTGATGCAGAGGACGCAATAAATAAACACGATTTAAACGATATGGTAGACATTATCGTCGGTACCGTACAGGAGAACAAAAAGGAAGATTAGAGGATAACGGATGAACTGCTACAAATGCGGATGTACGCTTTCCGAGAAGAATTTCTGCACAAGCTGTAATACCGACGTGACAAGATATAAACAGATTATTTATCTTTCCAACAGTTATTACAACGAAGGACTTGAGAAAGCCCAGGTCAGAGACCTGACCGGTGCGGCGGAAAGCCTTAAGAAAAGTCTTAAAATGAATAAGAACAACACGCCCGCGAGAAACCTCCTCGGTCTTGTGTATTTTGAACTCGGTGATACGGTCGAGGCACTGACGGAGTGGGTAATCAGCAAGAACTACCAGGGCGAGAAGAATATTGCGGATGATTATATTGCGGCGCTTCAGAGCAATCCGAGCGCGCTTGACAATATCAATCAGGCAATCAAGAAATACAATATCGGTCTGAATTTCTGCCATGAGGGAAGTTTTGATCTGGCTAAGATTCAGCTTCGTAAAGTTGTCAACATGAACCCCAAGTTTATCAGGGCGCGTCTTTTACTTGCACTTCTTCTGATTAAGGAAGAGGAGTGGAAGAAAGCCAAAAGAGAGCTTGAAGCATGCAGAAAAGTTGACAGCGGAAATGTAATTACGAACCGTTATCTCAAGGAAGTTGATGAGATGCTCGGTCTTGAAGACAATGTCAAAATATCCAAGCAGAACGAGAATGCAACCTGGAGCATGAGCGGTAACGATACGATTATTCAGCCGAATATCGGCAAGGAAAGATCGGGCTTCAATATCATTCTTGATATTGTCATCGGACTTGCTGTCGGTTTGATTGTCGGCTGGTTTTTACTTGCGCCTATACGCATGAAGATTCAGCAGAGTGATATTACAAGGGAACTTAACGAAGTAAGGGAACAGCTTGCCGTTAAGACCACGGCGGCGGAAGAGAACGAACAGCAGCTTGAAAGCGCCAGAAGAGAGAATGAGTCCCTTCGGGAGACCATCGATAATTACGAAGGCTCGAACGGTGCAAACGAAGCGGTTAAAACGCTTTTGCTTGCGGCAACGGAATACAATAAAGGTGCAAATGCCGACAAGCTCGTTGTTGCCGATTATCTGAATCAGCTTGATGTTAACTATGTTGAAAACGAAGCAAGTGAGGAATTCCTGATTCTTTACAATCAGCTTAAGGAATTTGTGGGTTCCAACGTTTCGGAAAGTTATTATGAGAGCGGATATGAAGCATATCGTAATCAGGATTATGCTGTAGCAATCGAGAAACTTACAATGGCTGTTTTCTACGATCCGACCAATTCGGAAGCGATATATGCACTCGCAAGTGCTTATTTCGATAACGGTGATTACGACAAAGCCAAAGAGTCTTTTGAGAGAATAATAGAGCTTGCTCCGGACTCGGAAAGAGCCTCAAAAGCGCAGGGATATATCGATCAGATTGATGCAATGTAATTTTTTGAAATTAAGGTATTGACACACCATAGTGTTATGTTATACAATATCAAGCGTCGGTTAAAGCGATTGACAATTGTGTCCGTAGCTCAGCTGGATAGAGCAACGGCCTTCTAAGCCGTGGGTCGGG
>JAKSSB010000026.1 GCA_024403285.1 Lachnospiraceae bacterium
AGTCCTTGAGAGCCTAGGTGAGATGCCACTTCCCCCTTATATCCATGAAAAGTTAGCTGATCAAGGTCGCTATCAGACTGTCTACGCCAAAGAAAACGGCTCTGCTGCTGCACCAACTGCTGGCTTGCATTTCACTGACGACTTACTTGCGCAAATCAAAGCCAAGGGGGTTAACATCGCTTGGGTTACCTTGCATGTCGGGCTGGGAACTTTCCGTCCTGTCAAAGAAGATAATATACTTGATCATCATATGCACTCGGAATACTATGAAGTTTCCAAAGAATCTGCCGATATAATAAATGAAACCAAAAAATCGGGCGGAAAAGTAATCTGTGTGGGCACCACCAGTTGCAGAACGGTGGAGTCTGCGGCGGATGAGAACGGATTTATTGTTCCGAAGTGTGACAATACCGAGATATTTATCTATCCGGGATATAAATTTAAAGTTCTGGACGGACTGATTACGAATTTCCATCTTCCCGAATCAACACTTATTATGCTTGTTTCTGCTCTTGCCGGACGCGAAAATGTTCTGGCTGCGTATGAAGAAGCCGTCAAAGAAAGATACAGGTTCTTTTCTTTCGGAGATGCTATGTTTATTAGTGACAATGTGTAAATTTTGTGTTATATTTAAAATTACCCCACAAATTCTATTAAGGCAGGGAAGTCAGTATGGAAGAGAGAAGGAAAAGTAAGAGAATACAGCTGGATGCCAAACTTATGGTTAAGCGTTTGAACGGCGAAGGCCAGAACGAAGTAATCATCGAAGTGTTTGATTTATCCAAAACCGGTATCGGTTTTAACTGTAAACAGCCGCTCATGATCGGTTCGGTATATGAAGCATATATTACAATCTGGACCAAAGAAGTTATACATGCTTTTATCGAAATCGTGAGAAGCACCAAGGAAGATAACATGTTCCGATACGGCGGTATATTTATCGGAATGCCTGAAATGGATGCAAGAAGAATCGAAACATATGATACCGTTTGTTCCGAAATGGCCAAGAACAACTAGAGTTAACTGCATATTATGAATTTGGTTTTTCCTCTTTTACCGGTTTAGCCGGTAGAAGAGGTTCTTTTTTTATATTATTACGAAATCATGCGAATATAATAAATTGTTTAGTAATTTCTGCGTCGTGTCTGAATATTTGGTAATTGTTTGGATATTTTGTACACAAAGTATTGTAAAACATCTGAAAATTTAGTAAAATATACAAAGAGATTTTTCTTATGGAGGGTACATAGGAATATCTAAGACTAATGTAGCGGAGGAATTTATATGAACATTTACACAACCGATAAGATTCGAAATGTTGTGCTTCTTGGGCATGGGGGCTCAGGTAAGACATCTTTGGCAGAGGCAATGGCCTACCTTGCAGGATTAACCTCCCGTATGGGTAAAGTTACCGACGGAAATACCGTAAGTGATTTCGGTAAGGAAGAAATTAAACGTCAGATTTCTATTTCTACTTCAATGATTCCTTTGGAGTGGAAAGATTGTAAAATTAATATTCTTGATACACCCGGTTTCTTTGATTTCGTAGGTGAAGTTGAAGAAGCTGCAGGCGCTGCGGATGCGGCAATCATCGTTGTTTCGGGTAAAGCCGGAATTGAAGTCGGAACAGAGCGTGCGTGGGATATCTGCGAGAAGTATAATCTTCCCAGAATGTTCTTCGTAACAGATATGGATATCGATAACGCTTCATATCGTCAGGTTGTTGAGGATCTTACAGAGAAGTATGGCAAGAAGATTGCTCCTTTCCATCTTCCCATCCGTGAGAATGAGAAATTTGTCGGATATGTTAACGTAGTTGCAGAGAAAGGTTATCGCTGGGAAGGCAAGGAAGCTGTTGAGTGCGATATCCCCGATGCGAATAAGGAATATCTCGACAATTACAGAGAAACACTTATGGAAGCTATTGCAGAAACAAGTGAAGATTTAATGGATCGTTATTTTGCCGGCGAGACTTTTACCGAGAACGAAATTCGTTCGGCTCTCCGTGTTTCCGTTAACGATTGCAGTATTTTCCCCATTTCAATGGGTTCGAATACTCTCTGTCAGGGTATTTTCACACTTATGGACGATATCGTTAAGTATATGCCTTCACCCGATAACTGCAAGGTTGCAGGTATTGATTTGAAGACGAACGAAGTATTTGAAGCCAATTACGATTTCTCCAAGACGAAATCAGCATATATCTTCAAGACCATCGTCGATCCTTTTATCGGTAAGTATTCACTTATCAAGGTTATGTCCGGCGTTATCAAGACAGACGATCTTCTCTACAATGACGAGAAGCAGGTAGAAGAGAAAATCGGTAAGATTTATCTTCTCCAGGGTAACAAACCTATCGAAGTTACAGAGCTTCATGCAGGTGATATCGGTGCACTTGCCAAAGTTACGGCTGCTCGTACCGGCAATACACTTTCAACCAAGGCTCACATTATCCGATATGGTAAAAACGAACTTCCGAAGCCTTATACTTACAAGAGATATCATGCCGTTAACAAGGGTGATGTAGATAAGATTGCACAGTCACTTCAGAAGATGATGCATGAAGATCAGACAATTAAGGCAGTCAATGATGCCGAGAACAAACAGATGCTTCTTTATGGTATGGGAGACCTCCATCTGGATGTTATCGTTTCAAGACTTCTTAATGAATACAAGGTTCAGGTTGATTTGACCGAGCCTAAGGTTGCATTCAGAGAGACTATCAAGAAGACAAGCGATGTAGAATATAAATACAAGAAACAGTCAGGTGGTCACGGACAGTACGGACACGTTAAGATGCGTTTCGAGCCTCTCGGCGATACAGAGAAAGCTTACGAGTTAGAAGAAGTTGTCGGCGGAGCAGGTCCCAAGAACTTCTTCCCGGCAGTTGAAAAAGGTATGCAGGAAAGCGTATTGAGAGGACCTCTTGCAGCTTATCCCGTTGTCGGCGTTAAAGGTATTCTTTACGATGGTTCTTACCATCCCGTTGACTCTTCGGAAATGGCATTCAAGATGGCTACCATCCAGGCCTTCAAGAATGGTTTCATGGAAGCCGGACCTATCCTTCTTGAGCCTATCGCTTCCTTAAAGGTTACCGTACCCGACAAGTACACCGGTGATGTTATGGGCGATCTCAACAAGAGAAGAGGACGTGTACTCGGAATGAATCCCGCAGGAAACGGAAAGACCATCGTTGAAGCAGATATCCCTATGATGAGCTTATTCGGATACTGTACAGACCTTCGTTCCATGACCGGTGGTCGCGGTGACTACGAATACGAGTTCAGTCGTTACGAGCAGGCTCCTTCGGATATTCAGGATGCTCAGGTTAAAGCACGTGCAGATAAGGTTGCAGAGAACAACGCAGAATAAATTCCAAAATCAATATTACTCCCCCGGACGCATCTGTGTCCGGGGGTTTTTCTTTGTGTTCACAGCAATTATTACGTGCATGTTTTAATATGTTAAAAAACATGATATAATACATGTTTGAAGATTGATTTAGTATTTGTTGCAATTTATCCTTCTGTTTTATTGGGATAAATGTGCTTTCAAATATATTTTTTTTAAGGAGGATTTGGAATGCGTAAAATTTCCAGAAAAATTTTGGGCTACTTACTTTCAGTTGCAATGGTAATGAGCTCACTCAGTTTACCTGCATTCGCTTCGGAAATCGATGAGGACACTACCGCAATCGAGGAAGCTGTGGAAGCAGAACTTGAAAACGAATTTGTGTCGGAAGAAGTTGTAGATGACACAGATGAAGATATTATTTCCGACGGTACAGATGAAGAAACTTCAGGAGAGATTATTTCCGACGATGTGGTAGATGTGGAAACTGAAGACGAAAACATTTTATCTGAAACAGGAGATAGATACGTTTCATATTATTTTAATGGAGTGAATCAGGAAAAGTCCGGTCTTGAGTTTGCAATAGGCGAAGTTAACAGTGACTGGAAAATTATTGATCCTGAGGTGGATTTGCATTTTAATATTCCGAATTACGATTTTAATAATAATGAAATTTATAAGTTTTATTATACTGTAGGAGATTCCAAGGAAGAAAAGAATCTTAAGGATACACCTGCCGCAACAATATATGGTTTATATTCTATTCCTGCTGAAGATATTAAAAACGGAGATATCACAATTTTTCTTGTTGTAAGGGGAAATAATCTTGGTAAAATTTCTTTTACCATGGATGAAAAGAACTCAAATGATCTTGAATTCCAAGACGGCATCGTTTATGAAGACTGGTGTCTTTATGAAAATGCAGGAGATATTAAGTTTAAACTTGTTGCAAATCTTTTAGGTAAAGAGGTTAAATCTTTTACGTATGAAGTTGCAGGAAGTACAGAAGGCCCGGTATCGTTTGACGAACGGGATTCAGAGGGATATTATACAATTTCCAGAGAAATTTACAATGGTAATGATGTATCAATAGTATTGGTGACAGAAGATTTGTCTGGATCTCTCTGTGAAATTAAATTCGTTAATGACGGAGAGGAAGATACGAAAAATCTTATTTTTGCCAGCGCAAATGTTAATGATTCTTGGGGTGTGGAGTCTGCAGATGATATTGTATTCTCTATAGCTGAGGAAGCTTTTAAGGAGAGATGTGTTGTAAAAACCGTTACATACAAAGTCGGTGACGGTGAACAGATAGAAATTTTTGATAATGAGGGTGTATATACTATTCCTGCAAAGGCCATTACGGGTGAGGATATTGTAATTGAACTTACAACAGAGTATATTCCGGAACTTAATAAATTTTCGCTCAAAGATGTTGGAAATGATAATGTAATTACACTTGAGGCAGGAACGTTAATGTTTTATAAATTTGAAAAAAAACCTGAAGAGTCAAGAGATGAAGTGGGTGTAATACTATCGGAAGACGCGACAGGTTTTGATGCATACTTTCATTTTGATTTATTCTGTGTATCTATACATGATGTTCTGGCTGAAGAGGTAAAAGGAAGCTTTAGTTTTGTTAACAAATCTGTTGTTGATGAAAATGGCAAGAATCCTGTTCTTTCTACTTATACAGTAAAAGCTAAGAATCCTGCTTGGACAGAAAAGAAAGTTAGCGCCGAGATTGATAGTACTACCGATGTATCAATTAATGTTAGGATTAAGCCTTTTACAGTACTTGAAAATAAAATGACATATGGTGATTTTTATTACAAAGTCGAACTTATGGGAACTCCTGATTTGAGTAACACAGGCTTGGAAATTAATCAGGAAACTGCTGTTCAGTATGTAAATACAGACGATGAAGATAAGATTGTTACTATTAAACCATTTTTAAAGGGTTCCGTTCCCGCAGAACTCGGAGAAGGTATTGCGGCAAACTTTAAAGTAGAAGTTTCCGTTGTGCAGAAAAAGAAGGAAGTACTTGATACTCCTAAGTCAGATGAAGATACATTCCTTTCATCTCAGAAACTGGTTCTTTCAACCGCAACGAAAGCTCCTCATTATGCTGAGAAGATTTCCATTAAGAATGGAAAGACAACTTTATACGCAGGAGAAGGATATTATACTGATGAAGTTAAAATCGGTACGGTTACATTTGGCAAAAATGATACTTTTGTAACAAATCAGAACTGGACTATCAGAACACTTATTGCTCCCAACGGTGAAAGTTTGGGATCGGTTTCTGAACCTTATTCGGAGGAGGGTGATTCTCTTTACGGCGTGAAATTGTATAATTCCACCACATGGAATGATTATGAGGACAATGGTATTTATGCTTCTGTCAGTGATTGTGCAATGGTAGGAAAATATACTGCAATAGTTGCAACAAACGATGGAAACGGTCAGACTCCGGAAGCTAAGATTACTTTTACCGTTAATGCTTGTATTCAGGAATTGGATATAGCAGGTCCCAATAAGATTTATAAGAACGGAAACAAAAAAGTAACAGCAAAGACAACTACAACTGCATATTCTGAATATTTTGATAAAAAAGATGGATACTTTGAAGGTAATTTAAAAAATCCAAAAGTTTCATACAAAGTTGGTGTATTTAATTCGATGTCTTATGACATTGATGTGGTTGAAGGTATTACAATTGATAAAAAGGGTGTAATTACCATCGACAAAAAGTTCAAAGTTACGGATGAAAACAAAGATACAGTTTATTCTGTAATGGTTAATGCAAATGATTACGTTGGTAATCCTGTTAATCCATGCCGTTATAGTTTCACTATTGTAAATGAGGCCACCAAAGTAAAGAGCCTTGAATTATATCTTGATAATGGTGAAAGTGCCACAGGAGAAAGATATTCAAAACTTAATTCTAAGAGTTCAGTTCCATATGATTTGGTTGATAATATTTGCTTTGCGGTAAAAGGAACAGATGGTAAATATATTGCCGGTGGTAATGGCAAGGAAGGAAACAATGCACCTGTATTTCCCAATGATGATATAAAGTATAATTCATATGGTAAAAGTGGTTTAATGATTACCACTAACATTAGTGATGTAGATTTTATATATAAGCCTACTAACATGACTTTCACTTTGAAATCAGTTAACGGTTCAAAGGCAAGCGCTTCTGTTAATTTGAGTTACGGAACATATAGTAATGATTATAATGATTTGATTATAGAAAATTATGATTTCGAAGAAGTTGACAAATCTGTTTACGTTTTCAAAGGAGAAAATGATGATTCCAATACATATGAAATTCCGGAATCCTGGGGCAATAATCCTTTATTGATTATTTCGATTGGATGTTTTTCTGATTTTTATAGTGACATCGATTATTCAATAAATGAGCATTGTGTATCGGGTTCATTATCTGTTAGTGGAGCAAAAGTATTATATGATTATGGCAAATATTATGAAGATATGTATAATTATGTAGCTTCTGCACCCAGAAAACAGTCAATTATAATTCAACCCACGAAACCTGAAGTAAAGGTAATAATGACCAAACAGGTATATGATAATGGGAAATTGAAAACTGTAAAAAAACAGTATGTTCTCAAATGTAAGACTTTGGATAAACAGAATGCTCCGAAAGTAAAATCTTGTAAAATAACAATGCCGGATGGCAAAGGTGGATATACATATGAAAAAATAACCCGTAACAGAATAATAAATAGTGAAGATGCTTTGGAATTTAAGTTAGATAAACCCTTAACTCTTCCACAGGGAGTTGCTCCCGAAGATGTCCAGGTCGTTATGAGTAGCTTTATAAAAGATGCCGGATTTGAATATATATATTTGCTTAAAAATGAGGATACAAATGATAGCGGAGTAAAATTTCAATACTGTGTAGATGAGGGCGGTAAAAATCCTTGTATTCGAGTGTATAATAATGGAGGGTATAACTACTTAACTTATTTTTTGAGCCTTAACAACTTTAATGTATCGTTCAAGTATTATTATCTTAATGATTTAACACCTAATGATACTGAAGATGACTCATTTGAGAGAGTATATCTTACAAAAACTACTTCAAATTATAAGACAAAACTTGCTAAGTATGAGAAATCTTTTAAAACTAATTCATCTCAGACACTTAAGTTTTCTGCAGCTTCAGGAGATACTCCTGCAACTGTAACATCTGACTTTATCAAAGGTAAAGGAAAGAATGTAAAGCGCGTTGTACTTTTGAACGTATCTAACTGCAATGTTAAAGGTAAGTACAATGACTTTGATCAGTTCTTTGAAGTTAAGGACGGAAAACTTTCTGTTAAAGAAAGTAAACTTGAAGTTCTTAACGCAGAAGCTTTGAAAGCAAAGAAGAAAGTACCTGCATCAAAGACAGGATATGTAAATTATTTAGTAATTTATACCGATGGATCAACTCAGGAAATGGTTTCAAAAGTAACTGTTAAGTTCTCCAAATAATTGAGTTTTTTAAGTATAATTTAGTTTTAAGTGTAGAAATTCTACGATTTAGACCGCTGTGGGCTTAATGCTCACAGCGGTTTTTCTCTTGCTTGTTTTTTGCTTGTTTATGATATTTATATTCCCAATTTCCTTGTCGCTTTATAAGTGATATGTAAAGTATCCCGGCCGCACTTGATTTATGGTTTGAATAATTAATATAAATATGGTAAAATAGACAAGCTGGATTTTTGAAGGAGATATAGATAGTTTATGAGTCTTTTATCAGTCAGAAAAGGTTCTACATATCCAATCGGTGCCTCACTTTGTGATGATGGTATCCAGTTTTCTTGCGTAACCGGTGTCAATCAGGACTGCGGTGTTGTTTTGATACGCAGAAGTGATTTAAGCAGAGTGAAAATTCCTTTTTCGGAAGGAAGAAGAGTCGGTAATATATCTTCGGTTGTTATTAAGAATATTGATTATTCTGATTATCGTTACAATTTCTATATAGGGGACAGAGAAATTCCTGATCCGTATGCCAGAAGAATATATGGAAATGAGGAATTCGGAATTAAGGAATCCTGTGAGTTATCATGCGGCTTTAATTTCTCGGATAACTCGGCGGGTGATTTTGAACCGCTTTGTATTCCTTTTTCGCAGAGCGTCATTTACTGTCTGCATGTTCGTTCTTTTACCGCGGATCCTTCGTCCAAGGTTTCGGCGCCCGGAACTTTCAGCGGAATTACCGAGAAGGTGCAGTATCTTAAGAAGCTCGGAATTACGGCAATCGAGATTTTACCGTGCTATGAATTCGAAGAAACCGAGAGACTTAATGAGAATCCCGTTCCCGGAGAATATGTGGCAATGGATTCTGTCAGTTTTAAACTGAATTACTGGGGATTTAAGAAAGGTTTTTATTTCGCTCCCAAGAGTTCGTATTCGGCCGGCGATCCCGTTGCGGAATTCAAGACGATGGTTGATACGCTTCATCGAAACGGAATAGAAGTGATTATGCAGTTCTATTTCCCTGATGATGTCAAGCAGGGCTTTATATTTGATGTACTCAAGTATTGGGTAAGCGAGTATCATATAGACGGTGTTCATCTTAAAGGAAGCAGAATCCCGATTACGCTTATCTGCACGGAACCGCTTTTTGCCAATACCAAAATATTCTATGATTATATTCCGGAAGGCGAGATATATTCGCCGAAGGATAAGCCTTTATACAAGAATCTCTGCGTATATTCCGATGAATTCATGTACAAGGTAAGAGGTTTTTTGAAAGGTGACGAAGACAGACTTAAGGATTTCGCTTATCTTTCAAAGTATAAACCCGAGCATGTCGGAAGCGTTAATTTCCTGACGAATTACTACGGATTTACATTAAATGACCTGGTAAGCTATGACAGAAAGCATAATGAAGATAACGGTGAGAACAATGCCGACGGTACTAACTGCAACTTCTCATGGAATTGCGGCGTTGAAGGACCGACCAGGAAGACGCAGATAAATCTTTTACGTAAAAGAATGATTAAGAACGCTCTCTGCATGGAACTTTTATCGCAGGGAACTCCTGTTATTACCGCGGGAGACGAATTCATGAATTCTCAGAACGGCAATAACAATCCGTATTGTCAGGACAATGAAGTCAATTATCTCAACTGGAAATTTACCAAAGCGGGTAAGGAGATAAATGATTTTACAAGGATGCTAATTGAATTCCGTAAGAAATCGCGACTTTTCGAAAGAGAGGTTCAGCCGACAATGCTCGACTGTACGAATTCCGGATTCCCCGATTTATCATTCCATGGAGAAGAAGCCTGGAAAGCGGATTTTGCAGGATTTAACAGGCATTTGGGATTGATGTATGCTATTCCTTCCGAGGATGAAAGCGCGCTGGAGCTTACTTACGGCGCATACAATATGTACTGGGAAGACAAGACTTTTGCATTGCCGTCACTTCCGAAGGGAAGCGGATGGAAACTTGATTTTTCCACGGGTAAAGTCGAATGCGACTGTGTGGAGAACAAATGCAGAGTTTGTTTAGAGAAGAGAAGCGCAGCATTTTTTACCGTGCGTTTGGAACGTAATAACAAGAATAATTTTAGGAGGCACTAAATTATGATAGACGATAAGAAAATTCTTTTCAGCGGAATGCAGGCAACAGGAAGCCTTACACTGGGCAATTATCTCGGTGCGCTGAAGAACTGGGTAACTTTAAGCGATGAGTATGAATGCTTTTATTCCGTAGTAGATTTACATTCAATTACGGTTCGCCAGGATCCTGCCGAGCTTCGTAAGAAAGCAAGAAACCTTATGACTCTTTATATTGCTGCAGGTCTCGATCCCGTTAAAAACTGTATTTATTATCAGTCACATGTTTCTGGACATGCTGAACTTGCCTGGATTCTTAACTGTTTTACCTATATGGGAGAACTTAACAGAATGACACAGTTTAAGGATAAATCCGCTAAACATGCTGACAATATCAATGCAGGTCTTTTCACATATCCCGTTCTTATGGCCGCTGACATTCTTCTGTATCAGGCAGATGTCGTTCCCGTAGGAAAGGATCAGCTTCAGCATATCGAGATTACGAGAGACATTGCGACAAGATTTAATTCGATTTACGGTGATGTATTCACGATTCCCGAACCTTACCTCGGCAAGGCAGGTGCGAAGATTATGTCACTTCAGGATCCGACCAAGAAGATGTCCAAATCGGACGAGAATCCCAACGCAAGCATCTATCTTACCGATGACAGAGATACAATTATTCGTAAGTTTAAAAGAGCTGTCACAGATTCTCTTGGTTGCATTAAATATAACGAAGAACAGCCCGGTATCAGCAACCTTATCGATATTTATCGTGCATGCACAGGCATGACCGTTGAAGAAATCGAGAAAGAATTCGACGGTAAGGGATACGGAGATTTCAAACTTGCTGTAGGAGAGTGCGTAGCCGATATGTTAACACCCGTTCAGACAAGATTTGACGAGCTTTCAAAGGATAAGGCTTACATTGACGGAATCATCAAAGAGAACGCAGAAAAGGCCGGTTATTACGCTAACAAGACTCTTCGTAAGGTTCAGAAGAAGGTTGGTTTCCCCGAGAGAGTAAGATAGTTGATTTATTTGTTCATGCTGAATAACAGAAATTAGAGATTGCATTTAAAAAGCTTCGAATACCGATTAGGTATCCGAAGCTTTAATTTGTTTACAACTCATCAGCCTGTTGAATGAAACACGGCAACTTTCGATGATTGTGTTTTGATATAAATTCAAGCTACTCAGATTTAACCTGTTTCCATACTTCGTTGTACATTTCATCGCCTTCTTCACCAAGATATGAGTAGGTTTCAAGATTATTATACTTTGAAAGATCGGGGAATGCGATTTCCGAATTTCTGATATCCTCATCTTCAATAAGTTCTCTTGCAGCATCGTTGGGTGTTGAATATGTGATGAAATCAAAGTTCATAAGTGCAATATCAGGTCTGCACATGAAATCGATAAACTTATGAGCATTGTCTGCGTTCTGTGCGTTCTTGGTGATTACCCATGAATCAATCCAGACATTTGTTCCTTCTTCGGGAACAACATAAATCAAATCGGGATTCTCTCTTTGTGTGTAGATGGCTTCACCTGAGTAGATAACACCGATTGCAGCCTCGTTACCGATCATTTTGTCTCTTACCTGATCAACAACATATGCCTGAACAAGAGGTTTTTGCTCGATAAGTGCTGCGCCTGCTTCATCAAGTTCTGCCTGATTTATTGTATTCATGGAATATCCTTTTAATTTAAGAGCTACCATCAGAGCATCACGAACCGAATTCTGCATAAGAATGTTGTTCTCGTATTTGGGATCCCAAAGATCTGCCCATTTTGTTATAGGCTCATCAACCATGGTCTTGTTGTAAAGAATTCCTACGGTACCCCAGCAGTAAGGCACTGAATACTTGTTGCCGGGATCAAACTGCTCGGACTGCTCGAAATACTGTGTACCGATGTTTACGGTATTCGGAAGCTTGCTGAAATCAAGTTCCATAAGAAGATCGTTATCAATCATTTTCTGAATCATGTAATCTGAAGGGCAGATAACATCATAAGATACTGCACCCGCAGAAACCTTCGGAAACATAATCTCGTTAGTCTCGAATTCTTCATATGCAACTTGGATTCCGGTCTCTTCTTCAAACATTTTAATTGTCTCGTGATCGATATATTCTCCCCAGTTGTAAACGTATACAACTCCGTTTTCGCCGCCTTTTGAACCTGTACATCCGGCAAGCATTGAGCCGAGAAGTACGGCACATAAAATAACTGAAACAGCTTTTTTCATTTTTCTCCTCCTGAAAAATTATTTTTCGGTTTTCTTTTTACCCATTTTCTGGGGTAAAAGATTTATTAATATAAGCAGAATCAGAACGCTTATAAAAATAATCGTGGAAAGTGCATACATCTCAGGGTTAACACCTTTTTTAACCTGAGCATAAATCTTCGTGGAAAGCGTATCCACACCCGGTCCCTTCGTGAAGTGAGTGATGATAAAGTCATCAAGGGACATGGTAAAAGCCATAAGGAAACCGGAAATGATTCCCGGCATAATATCCGGAAGCACAACCTTGTAAAAAGCATAAAGCGGATTGGCGCCAAGGTCGAGCGCAGCTTCGTATGTGCTCGAATTGAGCTGCTTAATTCTCGGCATGACACTTAATATTACATAAGGAATATTAAATGTGATGTGGGAGAGCAGTATCGTCATGAAACCGAAACGTACTTTGAAGTACAAAAACAAAAGCATAAGTGAAATTCCGGTTACGATTTCGGCGTTAAGCATTGGGATGTTGGTTACACCCATGATAATTGACTTATCAGCTTTTTTCATCTTATTAATCGCAAGCGCGGCAATCGTTCCGATAACGGTTGCAATCAGTGCCGACAGCAAAGCAAGCATCATCGTATTGGTAAAAGCTGCAAGCACTTCCTCGTTTGAGAAAAGCTTAATATACCATTTAAAAGTAAATCCGCCCCAGCGCGCTCTCGATTTCGACTGGTTAAAAGAGAAGACGATGAGCGTAAACATTGGAGCATATAAAAACAGAAAGATAAGTCCGACATATATTCTCTTGAGGACAGTTTTCATAGTGCATTTCCCTCCCCGTCTTTATCAAATATTGCGGTTACAATCATACTGATAACAATGAAAATCATAAGCACGATTGAGAGACCGCTGCCTAAATGCCAGTTCGAGTTCGATGTAAATTCCTGTTCGATAACGTTACCGATAAGAAGAATCTTGCTTCCGCCGAGAAGGTCGGATACAACGAAAGTGGTAAGCGAAGGAACGAAAACCATCGTGATACCGCTTATGATTCCGGGAACACTGAGCGGAAGTGTTATGTGTAAAAAAGTCTGAACCGAATTTGCACCGAGATCTCTTGCGGCGTTTATAACATTCGGGTCGATTTTCTTCAGTACGTTATACAAAGGAAGAACCATAAACGGAAGGAAGTTGTAAATCATACCGAATATGATTGCATAGGGTGTATTGATTAACGTCAATGTCGGCAGATGCATGAATTTGAGAATCGAGTTGATAACACCGTCGTTCTCAAGGAGTGTCTGCCATGCCATTGTTCTTAAAAGGAAATTCATCCACATCGGAAGAATAAAAATAAGAACAATGAATTTATCGCTGTTGCCTTTCATGTTAACAAGTATCATCGCAAGCGGATAAGCTAAAAGGATACAGATTATCGTGGAAATGAGCGCAAGCAAAAGCGCTATCCAAAGCGATTTGATATGCTCAGGTCTTGCAATCGCAAGAACATTGTCAAATGTAAACATGCCGTTCTTGTCGGTCAGTCCGTAATAGAAGACCATAACAAGAGGAATGATGATAAAAGCGATGGCCCAGGCGAGATAAGGTCCGGCCAAAAGTCTTATTCTGTTACTCTTCAACGCCTACGGCCTCCTCATCCTCACTCTCGGGTTTGTTCATAATCTGAATGTTAAAAGGATCTACTTTGATACCGACCTTTGTACCGACAGGGAAGCAGGATGTCGAGTGAACAAGCCACTCGTAACCGCATGCGGTAACTTCCATTTCATAATGAACACCTTTGAAAATAATATGTGTTACGACACCTTCGATAGTGCCTTCTTCAGGTTTGACAAGTTCAACATCTTCAGGTCTTATTACAACGTCGACAGGCTTGTTCTCGCCGAAACCTTTATCAACACAGGCAAAATTGTGACCGAAGATGGATACAAGTTCATCGCGAACCATAATGGAATCGATTATATTGCTGTCACCGATAAAGTCGGCAACAAACGCATTCTCAGGTTCGTTGTAAATGCTCTCGGGTGTACCTATCTGCTGAATGTAACCCTGGTTCATTACGACAATCGTATCCGACATGGTAAGAGCCTCTTCCTGATCGTGAGTTACATATATAAAGGTAATACCGAGTTCGTTCTTAAGTCTGATAAGTTCGTACTGCATGTCCTGACGAAGTTTTAAGTCGAGGGCACCGAGCGGCTCATCGAGAAGTAAAACCTTGGGCTCGTTAACGATTGCCCTGGCGATAGCGATACGCTGCTGCTGACCGCCGGAGAGAGAATCGGGCATTCTCGAACCGTAACCGTCAAGGTTTACAAGCTTGAGGGCATATTTGATTTTGTCATCGATGTATGATTTGCTTTTACCCTTAATCTTAAGACCGAAAGCAATATTCTCCGCAATTGTCATATGGGTAAAAAGAGCATATTTCTGGAAAACCGTATTTAACTGTCTCTTGTTGGGAGGCATTTTGGTAATGTCTTCGCCGTCAAAAATAACGCGTCCTTTGTCAGGGCTTTCAAAACCGCCGATAATTCGAAGCGTTGTAGTTTTGCCGCATCCGGAGGGTCCGAGAAGAGTAAGAAACTCATTCTCTCTTATATAAAGATTCATGTCGTCCAGTACAACCTGTCCGTCAAATGCTTTGGTGATATTCTGAAGATCGATAAGTTTGTTACTCATTTGAATGTCTCCTTGTCGGTTAAAATGTTGGAGGCGTGCTGACCCAGATAAATTCAGCCGCCTGCTTTGATGCGCATTCGATGAAATGCGAAGTGGCAGGTGTAAAGTAGAAAGATTCGCCTTTCGAAGCCGTGTAGGCTTTTGAACCTAAATGAATCCTTATCCTTCCGGAGAGGACATATCCGAATTCCTCACCTTCGTGAGCGTTGTCGGGATAAGTTCTTCCTTTCGGTTCAATCGTAACCTTGATGGGTTCCATCATATTCTTCTGTGCATTCGGAATAATCCATTCAGTCGTATTGCCGAGTTCCGAATCCACTTTGGTAAAATAATCGTTCTTTGAAAAAACAACCTGTGTATCGTTGTCTTCCGAAAAAAACTCTTTCGGGCTTGAACCGAGGCACTGCAGTATATCAATTAACGTTGTGATTGATGGAGAAGTGAGATTTCTCTCTACCTGCGAAATAAAGCCTTTCGAAAGTTCGGCTCTGTCCGCAAGTTCTTCCTGTGTGAGACCTTTCTGGACTCTTAAATCTTTGATTTTCAAACCGATATCCATAATTAACTCCGTTGTCTTCATGACGTTTGCAAAACTAATCCGATAAACATAAATAATAAACACAAAGTTTAGTAAAACTAAACAAACCAAAAATAATTATACATAAGCATATATAAATGTCAATGAAAAAGTTTACAAATACTAAATATTATTTTTAGAATGTTAAACTTAACGGAATTAAGGGTAAAAGACAAACCTGAAGCGACTCTTGTTTAATGTCTTGTGACTTGCATTATACTGTGATAAACTATACAAAGACTGGATGCAGACGAATAAAATATTCCCGGCGAATTCAGTCTTTTACCGGGAAGAATTTCGGAGGCTTTTTTATGGGAAAGGCTAAATATGTTGCATATGTATCGACATATACCACACTTAATTCCAAAACAGGAATCAGAATTTTCGATGTGGATATGAAGGGCGGTAAACTTACCGAGCGCGGGGGCGTTGAAATCACGAACTCTTCATATATGACGTGTTCACACAATGACAAGTTTCTTTATTCCATTACCGATACCGGAGTGGTCGGATTCAGAATTCTCGAAGACGGCGAGCTTGAACAGATCAATACTCAGTCGATAAACGGTATGAGAGGATGCTATCTGTCTACGGATTACCGGGATGAATTTCTTTTTGTTGCAGGTTATCATGACGGTAAAATAACCGTGCTTCGAATCCACGAGGACGGCAGAATCGGCTCGATTACGGATGAAATTTTCGTTCGCGGAATCGGAGAGGTTGCTGACAGAAGTTATTTCCCTCATGTTAACTGTGTTAAGATGTCACGTGACAACAAATATCTTTTCGCGGCAGATATCGGAATGGACCATATCAACGTATACGAACTCGACAGAAACTCCGGCAAGTTAAAAGAAGTTGATATTATTCGCTGTAATCTTGATGCTGCGCCGAGGCATATTCTTTTTAACCGTAACGGCAAGCAGTTCTATATTGTTAACGAGATGAGCAATATGATTGATGTATACAATTATACGCCCGGAGGCAAATATCCCGATTTTGAGAAGATTCAGGAAGTATCGACTCTGAACGATTATCATGCCGGCAAGTGTGTTTCAAGTGCGCTTAAATTCTCCACGGACGGCAAATATCTTGTCAGTTCGAATGCCGGCGATAATTCGGTTATTATATACAACATTAATAAGGAAGAGGGAACTTTAAGCAAAGTTCTCTGCCTGCCGATAAGCGGAAGTTATCCGAAGGATGCGGCTCTTTTCCCCGATAACAAGCATCTTGTAAGTCTTAACAACGAGTCGAATACGATGACTTTTTTCTCGGTGGATTTGGAGAAAGGACTTCTTGCCATGTGTGCAAAGGAAGTCAAAATAGACAAGCCGAACTGCATTGTCTTTTACCGGCTTGATAAGGAGGAAGAACAGCAGGAGTAGCTGTTGGGATAAGATGTCAGACAGATTTAAGATTATAACCAAAGAAGGAAGTGCCAAGAGGGGAACATTTGAAACACCTCACGGAACCATACAGACCCCGGTTTTTATGAATGTCGGAACCGTGGGAGCCATTAAGGGCGCCGTTTCAACGGAAGACCTCGAAAGAATCGGAACGCAGGTTGAACTTTCGAATACCTACCATCTTCATGTCCGTCCGGGCGATGAAGTTGTAAAGGATATGGGCGGCCTTCACAAATTTATGAGCTGGAATAAACCGATTCTTACCGATTCGGGCGGATTTCAGGTTTTCTCACTCGCCGGTCTTCGTAAAATTAAGGAAGAAGGCGTTACTTTTCATTCGCATATCGACGGACGAAAGATTTTTATGGGTCCCGAGGAAAGCATGCAGATTCAGTCAAATCTTGCTTCAACCATCGCGATGGCATTTGATGAGTGTCCGTCCTCCAAAGCGGACAGAGAATATGTATCAAAGTCCGTGGAACGGACGACCAGATGGCTTGAACGCTGTAAGATTAAAATGGACGAACTCAACAGCCTGGATGATACGATTAATAAGGAACAGCTTCTTTTCGGAATTAACCAGGGCGCAATTTTTGCTGATATCAGACAGGAACATGCAAAAAGGATTTCCGAGTTCGATCTCCCGGGTTATGCCATCGGCGGACTTGCGGTAGGAGAGTCTCACGAAGAAATGTACGATATTATCGAGAAAACCGTGCCGTACCTGCCTTCAGACAAACCGGTTTATCTTATGGGAGTGGGAACACCCGCAAATATTCTCGAAGGTGTGGAGCGCGGAATCGATTTCTTCGACTGCGTTTATCCTTCGCGTAATGCAAGGCATGCGCACCTTTATACGAATTTCGGTAAAATAAATCTTTTCAACGCGAAGTATGAGAGAGATGAGAGGCCGATTGAGCCGGGATGCCAGTGTCCGACCTGTCAAAGATATTCAAGAAGCTATATCAGACATCTTTTAAAGGCCAAAGAAATGCTTGGAATGCGTCTTTGCGTAATTCATAACCTTTATTTTTACAATAAAATGATGGAAGAAATCCGTGACGCACTTGATGCGGGAGAGTTTGCTTCGTACAAGCGCAAGAAACTTGCCGGTTTTGAGGAGGAAAATGATGGTTAATATGTGAACGTTGTTGAAACTGAAAAATACAAAGATTAGTCTTGCACAATAATCAATATTTGTGTATGCTATTCAAGTGTGGGTATTTTTACAATATTTTATATTAGATAACGGAGGATTTTTTTAATGAATTTATTACTTGAAGCTACTGATGCCTCAGCAGAAGCTGCCGGCGGATTTATGAGCTCGCTCGGTATTTGGGGAACACTTATATATATCGCACTTTTCGGTGCACTTATCTATTTTGTTATGGTCAGACCTGCCAAGAAAGAGCAGAAGAAACAGCAGGCCATGGAAGCTTCCATGGAAATCGGAGACAGCGTTGTTACAACCGGCGGTTTCTACGGTGTTATCATTGATATTTCGGATGAAGATGTTATCGTAGAATTCGGAAGCAATAAGAACTGCAGAATTCCGATGAAGAAATCGGCTATCGCTCAGATTGAGAAAGCAGATAAATAAATAAGTTTTTCGGAGGGCGGGTTTTACCTGCCCTTTTTATTCGCACGGCCGTATAAGGAAATTAGTTGCTTCGCAACAAACGGCCGGCGAGACGAGAGGAGGATTCTCCTCCTGCTCGATTTAACACGGCCGTATAAGGTAATTAGTTGCTTGTATTTTTATATAACGGGGATTTTTTATGAACAAGAAAGTGATTCGGGGTGTACTTATTGCGCTCGGAGCCGTAATTCTGGCTTCCGGCATTGTATATCTTGGGTTTGCGGGTTACTATTCCAGAAGATTTTCATACAGAACTTACATAAACGGTGTTTACTGTACCGGAAGAGGTGTCGAAAGCGTAAGCAGTGAACTTTCCGGCAAAGTCGGTTATATGGGACTTACTGTAATTGACAAAGACGGTACGGAATATCGGATTTCGCCTTCAGACGTTGATTTTAAGGCTGATTATTCCGACAGTGTTAAAAGAATTTTTGACTCGGCGAGTCCTTTATGCTGGGGAAGAGCGCTTGCCGGCCCGCTTGAATACGAGGCGGACTGTGAAATCTCTTTTAATGAAGAGAAACTTAACGCACTGCTTGCCGGTTCTGATTTCTGCAACAGTAATGTTTTTACCGAAACGGCGAATGCCGAACTTGTAAGAACGACAGACAACGGATATGTGATTAAGGATGCAACGATTGACATGGTTCATCCGGAGCTTGTTTACGATGCTGTTTCACAGGCTATTCTTTCAATGGAAGATACGCTTGAGCTTAAAGAAGCGGGAGTGTACGAATCTCTTCCCGAGACAGCGGAAAGACAGAACCTTTATTCCCTTTATGAGAGAATTGACAGTTTCCAGAATTTTAAGCTTACTTATGTTTTCGATGACGGTGAGGAAGTAATTGATTCCGGTGTGGTTGCAACCTGGATTCAGCATGACAAAAACGGCAATTTTGTTTTTGACGATGATGGAAATCCGATTCTTGACGATGTGAGGATGAGGGTTTCTCTGGACAGAATTATCGACAGACATGAATCGGTCAACAAACAGAGACAGTTTAAGACAACCGCAGGCAAAGAGATTACCCTTGAACCCGGCCTTTACGGTAACGACATTGATAACGATGCTGAGTTTGAATGGGTTCACGAAGCTTTTACCAAGGGATATACGAAACGTGTCAGGGAACCAAAATATCTGTGCAGAGCCAGGGCGACGGGAGAGAACGATATCGGTGATACTTATGTTGAAGTCGATATCGAGAACCAGATGCTTTATTATTATGAAGACGGTGAACTTGCACTCGAAACGGAAGTAGTAACAGGAAACGAAAGAACCCACTGTTCGACACCGGCTAAACTCTGCTACGTATATTACAAACAGAGAAACAGAACTTTACACGGTCCGAATTATGCGACGTTTGTATATTACTGGATGGCGGTAAACGGCCATATCGGACTTCATGATGCAACCTGGCGAAGAAAGTTCGGAGGAGAGATTTACAAGACGGACGGCTCACACGGATGCGTGAATATGCCGAAGGCAAAAGCCGGCGAACTTTACGACATGCTTGAACTGGGCACACCGGTAATTATTTTTTGAGTATCTTTATGTGTTTTACCGATTGGGACATCTTTACAGAAGGTAAAAATGATTGTTAAAATAATATCATTTTTTAATTATTTTTTATTGACTTAGAGTTGTCAGAATTGTAAAATGTGTAATTGGTATAAAACTTTTAGGAACATCTAAGGAGGAAAAGAAAAAATGTCCAGAGTTTATAATTTTTCTGCAGGTCCTGCTGTTTTACCTGAGGAAGTTCTCAAAGAAGCAGCAGAAGAAATGCTTGATTATCAGGGTTCAGGCCAGTCTGTAATGGAGATGTCACATCGTTCAAAAGTATATGACAAGATCATTAAAGACGCTGAAGCTGATTTAAGAGAGCTTATGAATATTCCCGATAACTACAAGGTATTATTCCTTCAGGGCGGTGCTTCACAGTTCTTCGCTGAAGTTCCCATGAACATGATGAAGAACAAGAAAGCCGGCTACATCCTTACAGGACAGTGGGCTAAGAAAGCATTCCAGGAAGCTAAAATTTACGGTGAGGCTGTTGAACTTGCTTCATCTGCAGACAAAACTTTCTCTTACATTCCCGATTGTTCAGATCTCCCTATTACAGATGATATGGATTACGTATATATCTGCGAGAACAACACAATCTACGGAACCAAATACAAAACACTTCCCAACACTAAGGGTAAGGATCTTGTATCGGACGTTTCTTCATGTTTCCTGTCAGAGCCTATCGATGTTACAAAGTATGCTGTTGTTTACGGCGGTG
>JAKSSB010000027.1 GCA_024403285.1 Lachnospiraceae bacterium
GATGAACTTTGTTTCGTTGGGTAAAATCGAGTAGGAGGGGAGTCCTTCCTCTCGTCTCGCCGGCCGTATGCCCGGAAGCAACTAATTACCTTATACGGCCGTGTGAACAAAAAAGCGTTGCACCAATTGGTGCAACGCTTTTAAACTAAAATTCTTATTAATCAAAATCTTCGTCACGAACTTCTGCTTTGTCTTCGCCCCAGATCTTGTTGTTAAGTTCAATATCTTTAGCTACGACCAAATCAAGAACTGCTTTAGCCTTGGCCTGTTCGGCGCTGGCTTTCTTCTCGTCTTTAATAAGAAGTTCCAAGTTACTCGAGATAACATCAATGTTATTCTTGAATTCCTGAATAAGTTCAGCTGTCTTATCCTGAGCAACCTTTGTAATTTCAGCGATATATGAATCAAACTGAACTTTAGTTGTATTGGCAAACATTGTCTCAACATCATTCTTATATGACTTCTTATCATTCGTTGAGAAAATGAAAATTGCTTTCTGCTTGTTAATGTACTCATCCATCTTCAAAGCCTTCAGACTTGAAGGAGGAACCTGAGTATCGGAAACATTACAGATACGTCTGATAAGTTCTTCGTCGATTCCTTTGTATCCGGTAATCTTCTTAATGATGATTGCTTTAAGTTCATCAATCTGCTGCTGAAGAATTCGTCCACGATTGTTCTTATATGCATCATCAATTTCCTGAAGATATCTGTTAAGTTCATTTCTGATGATGTTGTTCTTCTCTTCAAATACTTCGGGACGAAGAGCAATCCATTTCATCTTATCGGCAATCTTACCGGCCTGAATCTGTCTGTTACCCATAACGGTATACAACTGGTTGATATCATCAATCTGGAATACCATATTCTCGGTTGTCATGTTCTTCAGGTAATCTTCATATGCCGCATCAATATCGGCTACCATACTTGTCTTCATGGTATTGATATTATATTCGATTTCTTCCTTTGAAAGTCTTGCCTGATTCTCAATAGCTTCGTAGTCTTCCTTAATGAAATCTACAACGCTCTTGATTCCGTCATAAAGACCTTTAGCCTTAACAGCCAGTGCATACTTCTGAGCATACTTAACAATTTCACTCTCGATAGCATACATACCGCAGTTAACATAGATTCTCTGAAGGATAGGATAAAGCGATGCATCTTCGGGATTGTTAATCTTCTTAAGCTCTTCCAGACAGTCTTTCTTGAGCTGTTTTGTTTCATTATCGGCACTTGCCATCTTGTCCAGTTTGAAATACATACCGGTATCAACACCTGAAGTATCTTTTTTACCAAGGAAAGGATCTACAACAGGCTCGTTGTTAATCTCATTTCTGTGGTTAGCAAGCCATCTTCTCTCATCTTCTGTATCTACATTGTTGCCGATTGCTTTGGCAATATATGCAGCCTTGGATGAAACAAAGAAAAGTCTCTCTTTGGCAAGATCGATATGCTGAGGCTCCTCATTGTAAATCTTATCGGTCTCCTTAAGTGTAACCTCAACTTTCTTATTCTTAAGTTCCTTCAAATCGGAAAGACCTTTGGTATCGGCCTGATTGATAATATGAAGCGAACGTGTAAGGTCGATTGTAACGTTACTCTCGTTCTCTTTCTCCTTGGAGGTATTGATAAGGTTATAGAGAATCGAGTTTCCGGTACCTTCCATCTTAGTGGGCTCATACAGAACAATCAGAATCGAGTTTGTCTGTTGCTGAAGAGCTTTCTGCAGAACATGAAGATGCTCATTGGAATTACTGTCCGTACCGGGTGTATCATAAAATGTAAAGTTAATATTCTCACCGAGAGGAATCGGGAAGTTAACTTCGATAATTCCGTCAATGTACTCTACTTCATCATCGCTTGCTGCATTGGGAACATCATTCAGTTTCTTAAGAATCTGATATAACTGTTCATGCTGCTGGAGTCTGAAAAGCATAGCGGAAGTAATCTCTCCGTTAACCATCTCCTGAATCGAATTGCAGTCGCCGTTTGCATGGAATGAAAACTTATTGTTATCCTTATCCCAAACGATATTGGCGATAATCGAATGATCGCTGAAACCTTTTCTGACAATAAAAGAAACTGAAGGAGAATCGGAATTCTTGATTCTGAACATCTTCGCAGTTTCGGAGTTGATACTTTCAGGAAGAATTCTTCTTCCGATAAGTGCATTGATAAATGTTGACTTACCTGAACTGTAAGTACCTACAAGGCAAAGATTAACATCACTTCTGTTAAGTTTCTCTTTCTTGATTTCGAATTCAGCTTTTCTCTTCAAGAAGGATTTCTTGATATCGGAATTCTGAAGTTCTCTGTCAAAAACAGCAAGTGTTTCATCGCAAAAAGTACTGATATCCGAATAAATATCAGCTACGGAAGGAAGCTCGATGAATTTCTCGATTCTGAAACGTTCTTCATCGACGCTGCTGTTATATTCTTTAACTTTCTTAACGAAATCATCATAATCAATCTTGGTTCCTTTGAACACAAGACTAACCTGATCTCTTAAGAACTGCTCCCAAATATCTTCAAAGAATTTATTACCATGATTCTGAAGTAAAAATTCCCCTTTGTCAGGTCCGTACTGAGAAAGCCACGGACACATGGAATAAGGAATTTCAACGAATTCACCCTTAGCCTTTGCAAGGAAACGAATTTCCTTCTTGACCGGATGGTACATAATCATTAATTCTTTCATTGTCTACCTCCCACCAGCTGTACGTATATTCGGAAACGAAAACTTAAGTTCTCGCATAAAAATCATACATAAAACAATACAAAATTATTCAGAGTTTCACGCTCTACGGAAATTCTGAACAATTTGAATGGAATTATACAAATTTATTATATACTTGCTAACCCCAAATGTCAAAAACATAATACTAATTTTGGTAAAAAACATATCGCATTTTTCTGTCATACAACGGCAAGAAAATGCTATATATCATTCAATATTCTCTATCTGCCAGTCTATCGGTTCCAACCCGTTCAAAGTCAGGAATTCATTTGTCTTACTGAAATGTCTGCATCCGAAGAATCCGTTGTATGCCGAAAGCGGGCTCGGATGAGGAGCTTCAAGAATCAAATGTTTCGGATTGTTAAGAAGTTCTTTTTTCTTACGTGCATTCGCACCCCATAAAAGAAAAACTACCGGTCTGTCAATTTCATTAACCTGCCTGATAACCGCATCCGTAAACTGTTCCCAGCCGATGTTTTTGTGCGAATTCGGCATATGGGCTCTGACCGTAAGCACGGAATTCAAAAGAAGTACTCCCTGATTGGCCCATTTTACAAGATAACCGTTATTCGGGATAAAACAACCGCAATCCGTTTGAAGTTCCTTATAAATATTCACAAGTGAAGGCGGTGTATCCACTCCCGGTCTGACCGAAAAAGACAATCCGTGAGCCTGATTAAAATTGTGATACGGATCCTGTCCGATAATGACAACCTTAACATCGGAAAGCGGAGTCAGATGAAATGCGTTAAAAATATCTTCCGAGGGGGGGAAAACAAGTCCCGACGCATATTCGCTTTTAACCTTCTCATACAGTTTCCTGTAATAATCTTTACCAAACTCTGCTTTAAGAGCCGGCAGCCAGTCATTGGAAATTGCAGCCATAATTCCTCCTAAAGTCTGACAGGAACATTTCTCGAATTAAGATAATTCTTCAAATCGCGGATTTCCATTTCTTTAAAGTGGAAAAGACTTGCCGCCAAAGCCGCATCCGCTCCTCCTTCGGTAAGCGCATCATAGAAGTGATCCATATTTCCCGCACCTCCGGATGCAATTACAGGAATGGAAACAATGTCTGAAACGGTACGCGTAAGTTCAATGTCATAACCGTTCTTTGTACCGTCACAATCCATACTTGTAAGAAGTATTTCACCGGCGCCGAGCTTGCAGGCCTTTTCGGCCCATTCCACGGCATCAATTCCCATATCCACTCTTCCGCCGTTTTTATAAATATTCCAGCCCGTACCGTCAGCACGTCTTTTAGCATCAATTGCCACAACAACACACTGGCTTCCGAATTTATCCGCAGCTTCGCTGATTAAGTTCGGATTCATAATTGCGGCAGAATTTACGGCAACTTTGTCCGCACCTTCACGAAGAATTTTCTTGAAATCGTCGATAGTTCTGATTCCTCCCCCTACGGTAAAAGGGATAAAAACACATTCGGCAACTTTTCTTACCATATCAACCACTGTATCTCTCGAATCCGACGATGCTGTAATATCGAGAAAAACAAGTTCATCTGCGCCTGCCGTATTATATGCTTTGGCTATTTCCACAGGATCGCCGGCATCTATCAAATTAACAAAATTCACGCCTTTTACAACACGACCGCCGGTCACATCCAGGCATGGAATTATTCTTTTTGTGTGCATTTGTATTCTCCTTAACTACAATCCGATAAAATTACTTAATATCTTAAGACCTGCGTCCGAACTCTTCTCCGGATGGAACTGGCAGGCGAAAACATTGTCTTTCTCCACGGCCGCATGAATATGCGTTCCGTATTCCGTGCTGGCCGCAACTATTGATTCGTCATCGGCTTTAAGATAATACGAATGGACGAAATACACATATTCATTCTCTCTTATTCCTTTGAAAAGTCTGCTTTCTTTATCAAGTGAAAGCGAATTCCATCCGATTTGAGGAATTTTAAGTCTGCCTTCGTCATCGGGAATTCTCAGAATCTTTCCGGGTAGAATATTAAGGCCCTCAACTCCGGGACTTTCCTCACTCGATGCAAAAAGAAGCTGAAGTCCGAGACATATTCCGAGAAGAGGCTTGCCCTTTGCAACTTCTTCCCTGAGTACTTCCGATAAGCCGTAACCGTTAAGTTTCTCCATTGCATCACCGAAGTTTCCAACGCCAGGAAGGACAATTTTCTCAGCCCGCGCAATCACATCTCTGTCACGCGTAATAACACACTCGGCTCCCAGATAAATCAACGCTTTTTCCACGCTTTTGATATTGCCGGCATCATAATCTATTATTGCAATCACTGTTATTTCCTCTCAATTCTTCCGCAACCGAACGCGCGGAAATTTATTTCTAATCACCGAAAACGGTAACCGGCTGTTCAAATAACACCTTTTCATCTTCCGATGATCCTTCTTCGGATGATTCTTCTTCCGATTCGACGCCATCTTCACCCGACGGCAAATCCGACGGATCAAGCGGTAAAAGCCCTTCTTCTTCGGGAAGCATATCGTCGAGCACGACTTCCTCGGTTTCTTCCTCTGAAGGTTCTTCCTGTGTTTCGCTTTCTTCGTCAAGGGTAAAAGAATTATACGGATTGCCCTCAATAATATTCTTGACGGCCATCGTATAGTACAGTTTTCTCATAGAAAGAATGTCTGCCGTATCTTCTTTTGAAAGCGAATACTCTGATCCAAGCAAATCGTCAATCTGTTTAACAAATACGTTCAGTTCGTCCGTTATTCCGAGCGAATCCGCTTCAATTCTCTTCTCATCACATTCTTTACGCGCCGTAAGAAGTGCATCAAGTGCATCTTCGTTTCGGCCAACGAACTTAAGAGAATCATGCTTTCCGATTCTTAACTGTATGTCATAAAGCAAAGATGCTTTTCTGTAGATAAGCGCATCGCTGTCGTTTAACTTATGTCCGTAAAATCTGAGTGCCGCTTCCTCATAATCGCTCATGTAATAAGCGGTTCTTGCCGCTTTAAGCGATAAATATTCCGGGATAAAATACGAAGCCGCAAGAATAAGTCCCAAAATCGAAAAACACACAAGCATAATCAGAATAATATTCTTAGTGCTTATACTCTTGGATTTTGAGTTCTTGGGTTCTTCCTCAGTTTTCTTTTCTTTCTTTTTCTTTTCTTTTTTGGGTTTTGAATCTTTTTTCTTCTTGGAATCTTTGGAATTCTTTATATCTTCTTCCTCAAGTTCCTTCTCTATATCGGCATTCGAATCACCGCCCTGCTTCTTGGCTGCGGCACCCTTCTTGCCTTTTTTATCCTTCTTTTTCTTCTCGGGTTTTGCTTTATCAGCCGATGCTTCTTCCTCTTCATCTCCGTCATCGTCGAACATGAAGTCTTTTATTTTATCGAGAAAACTTTTTTTACCCTCTTTTGAAGAAGATTTTGAAGGAATATCCTCGCCGGAATCCGAAGCCCCGTCTTCCGGGTTATCTTTGCCTTTTTTACTCTTCTTGTCTTTCTTTTTATCTTTTTTATCTTTCTTCTTAGACTTTGAATTCTTATCATCCGGTTCTGCGTCCGCACCGTCTTCGTCCAATGCAGGCAAATTATCGGGACCGTCCTCAATATGGTCCAAAAGAGAAAGCAAATCGTCGTCAACAACTTCGTTGGAATCGGATTTGGAAAGAATATCGTTGATTTCTTTAATATCGTCATCTTCCGGAACCGAAGCCGAATCATCCCCTGCATCTTCAACATTCTCAGCAGCGGCAAGAAGTGCATCCACGTCTTCCAGATTCAGCAAATCATCCACAGAAATCGGTGCATCGTTTTGCTTGGATGAATCGGTTGAGTCTTTGTAAATTTCGGATTTATCGGGCAAATCTATTTCATCGGGATCGAACAGCGCTTCAGTCTGATAGTCGCCAAGAAAATCCGAAACAAGCGGATTTGTGGCAATCGCATCCTGAGAATCATTTGTTTCAGTCGAATCGGATTTATCAGGCAAATCTTCCGTTTCGTCAGAAACGGTTTCTTCGTCGTTTTCATCCAATTCTTCTTTAAGGAATTCATTCAGCTGTTCAAGGTCAAATTCGTTTTCTTCGGAACTCATATTTCCTCCTGTCTGAACCCAAGCCGCGCATTCGGGCTTATGTGAATCGAGAACCTCTCGTCAAAGTCGGCCGTGTTTCCTTAAGCGTGCGTGCGAAATCAAGTAGAAGGGGAATCTCTCCTAACGATTCGCCGGCCGTGTTTCCTTATACGACCGTGTGAATAGTAAAGCCGGGAAAAATGTCCCGGCTTATTCAATCAAAGAATTAATGCATCAATCTCTTTAACAAGCCTTCCGATTTCAGGTTTGGAAAGCTGTGCATTCGCACCGAGAGCCTCACCTTTACGTTTCATATCATCATTAACAAGTGATGAGAATATAATTACAGGAATATCTTCCATCTCTTCATCGCTTCTGATCTGTTTAAGAAGATGATGTCCGTCCATCTGAGGCATCTCAATATCTGTAATAATAAGTTTAATGCTGTCTTTAAGTATTCCCCGTTTCTTACAGTCACAAAGTATATCCCAGGCTTCCTGGCCGTTCTCGCAACTGATAACATTTGAATACCCTGCCCTTTCAAGACAATCTCTCAATAACTTATTAAGGAGCTGAGAATCTTCCGCAATCAGTATCGGTGTTTCATTTCGTGCTCTTTCACCGAGAGAATCAAGTTCCGAAACTTTCAATCCGGTCTCGGGATTGATGTCCGCAACAATCTTCTCGAAATCGAGGATAATAATAAGCTTTCCGTTAATATTGATAATTCCTGTTGAAATACCGTCATCCACAGTGCCGACAGCCGCTGAAGGCTTAATAATATCGGCCCATGAAACTCTGTGAATTCCGACAACAGTATCAACATGAAAAGCTATATCAAGTTTATTGAAATTGGTTACGATAAAAAGTCCTTCAGGCTTGGATTCGCCTCTCTGAAGACAATTTGAAAGATCAACGGCGGTAATCATAAAATCACGCGGCATAAAAATTCCTTCGATACTCGGATGAGCATTCGGAATCGGTGTTACCGGCTGATAAGGAATAATCTCTCTTATCTTGGAAACATTGATGCCGTAGAAATTACCTGCGACTTCAAATTCCAGTATTTCAAGTTCGTTTGTTCCATTTTCAAGAAGAATTTTAGTGTCCATCTGCAAGCCCTCCAACCGTATGTAAACCAATACAATTATACAAATTATATCATATCAAACTTCAAAAAAACAGATAGAAATCGTTCTGGGAACCGGTAATTATCCTTCCATGTTTGCGGTTGCATTTTTCTCTTTTTCGAAAAATCCGAAAAGGAATGATAACAGCTTCTCCTGAGGTGTCGACTTTAAAAGATACCCTTGAGGTTTAAGAGCAAGGACACTTTCAACGCTCTCCCTGTCATCCTTGCCTGTAAGGAACATAATAGGAATCTTGTCCATTCTTTTCTCAGAACGAATCATCTGCATAACCTGCGGTCCGTCAACAACCGGCATATCATAATCCAGAAGAATAAGGTCCGGTTCGTTAACCGTAAGGAAAGAAATCGCACTGGCTCCGGAATTCGCCATAGAAATTCTGAAATCCCTGTCAAGCATGTTCTTGATGCTGCGAAGTTCCGCTCCGGAATCATCGACAACAAGAATATGTTTCTTCTGTGAAACCTTCTCTTCCTTCTTGGCAATATCGCTGAAATAATCAAGAACATCCCTTGCATTAATCGGCCTGTAAAAGCAATTGCCAACCATATCGGCGGGAATATATTCGATTACAGAAGCTATATCGGATTTATAACCCATAATAAGAAGTTGTCCGCTGTCTCCGTTCCAAATATTCTTAATGTGCGAAATAGCATTTCTTCTGTTAAGAGCATTATCGTCAATATTCAGAAAAAGATAACTGCCGGTCGGCGTCATTTCTGTCATTTCGGCAGGATCAAGCGCAATTGTTTTGCATTTGAAGCCGTCTTTTGAAAGCGCATCATAAATAGACTTAATGATAAAAGAACTGTCATCGCCGATAAAAGAAATCTCTCTTTCCATCAGAACCTCCCATCCGGAATGAGCTCTTTAATAAACTTCAAAAGAGCATCTCTGTCCACTTCCGCTAAAAAAAGCTTTATTTTATCAAAAGAATCAACCAATTCATCAGGTACTTTATATTTATCAAGTTCGGCAATAATTGAATCCGCCGTATCATAATCAAAAACGCTTACCGATTCATAAATATCGGATAATCCGGCAAAAAGTCTGTCTTTCGAGATGTATTCCAAAGAATCCTTAGACCGGTAAAAGATTTTCGAAAGTTTATCAATTAAAATCCGGAATTTCGCCAGAAGTTTATCCGTCTTATCAGAAATAACGGTTAAATTATTCTCACGTCCCGCAAATTCAAGTTCACGAGCCAGTGCGGAAAGAGAATCCGCTCCGACAGTCTTGGCTGTTGACTTAAGAGAATGTACCTCAATAACATACGCAGATATATCTCCGTCTTTATATGTCTTCTCAATAAGAGCACATCTGGATTCTGCAGTCTTATAAAAATCATTCAGAACCGAAACATAAGTCTCTTCGTCTCCGGTCAGTTCTATTCCTTCATCCACGTCAAGACCCATTTCATCAAAGCAATAATCGATTATCTCGTCAACGCTCATTTTCTCGAAACTGTAATCCCCCATAATTACACCCCGCTTTCCTCTACATTATACCAAAAAATGTTAAAAAAGTGTACAAAAATATGATAATCGTTGCATTCGCAGATTAAGAATCAATTGCCGCCGTCCTGTTTCGTCGGGCGTGTTTTCTGATGTGCCGTTCTACGTTCCACTTCGGTCCGTGCAAAGCAGAAATCCACCGGACTTTTTGCACCACCGGGGTTCATTCAGCAAGCTGATGAACTTTGGCTCGTTGTGTATACAAAGAACGCCCGGTAAAACTACCGGGCGTCAAAAAACATATAATTTTGCGAATTACAGATTTGCTTTGATTGTATTGTAAATACCTTCGCCGTCAAGACCGTATTTCTTAACAAGTTCACCTGCGGGTGCGGACTCACCGTAACGATCTTTCATACCGATTTTAACAACCTTTGTAGGAGCTTTTTCGGAAAGAAGATCACATACAGCGCTTCCGAGTCCGCCGATTACGGAATGCTCTTCTGCTACGAATACCTTACCGGTCTTCTTAGCTGTCTTAAGAACGATTTCCTCATCGAGAGGCTTGATTGTATGAATATTGATAACATCTGCTTTAATTCCGTCTGCAGCAAGAAGTTCTGCTGCTTTCAAAGCGCTGTCAACACAAATTCCGGTAGCGATAATAGAAACATCTGAACCTTCTTTGAGCTGAACACCTTTGCCGATTTCGAATTTGTAATCTGCATTATCGTTAAATACGGGAACTGCAGCTCTGCCAAATCTTAAATAAACAGGTCCTTCATGCTCGAGTGCGGCACGTACGGCAGCTCTTGCTTCAACATCATCAGAAGGAACGATAACGGTCATGCCAGGAATGGTTCTCATCAGAGCGATGTCTTCGAAGCACTGGTGTGTAGCACCGTCTTCACCTACAGTGATACCTGCATGTGTGGCACCGATTTTAACATTAAGGTGAGGATATCCGATAGAGTTTCTAACCTGCTCAAAGTTTCTTCCTGCAGCAAACATAGCGAATGAAGAAATGAAAGGAATCTTTCCGCATGTAGCAAGACCTGCGGCAATACCTGTCATGTTGCATTCTGCAATACCGCAGTCGATATGACGGTCGGGATATGCTTTCTTAAATGTTCCTGTCTTTGTAGCGCCTGCCAAATCGGCATCAAGAACTACAAGATTGGGGAAATCTTCGGCACATTCCACAAGTGCGTTACCATAGCTTTCTCTTGTTGCAATTTTCTTAATATCTGCCATAATTATTCACCTGCTTTCCCGAGTTCTTCTTCGATTTTTGCAAGGTCAGCCATAGCAATGGCATATTCCTCATCATTGGGAGCTTTTCCGTGCCATCCGGCCTGGTTCTCCATAAATGAAACACCTTTACCCTTTGTAGTCTTCATGATAATTGCAGTAGGCATTCCCTTTGTTTCTTTAGCTTTCTCCATAGCTGCTCTGATTTCGTCAAAGTTATGTCCGTCAATTTCAATTGTATTGAAGTTGAAAGCCTTAAATTTGTCAGCGATGGGGTAAACAGAACATACATCTTCTACCTTACCGTCAATCTGAAGACCGTTGTTATCAACGATAACAACAAGATTGTCAAGTTTGTGAGCACCTGCAAACATTGAAGCCTCCCAAACCTGTCCTTCCTGAATTTCACCGTCTCCGAGGAGTGTGTATACACGATAATTCTTGTTATCAAGTTTAGCGGCAAGAGCCATTCCGACTGCAGCCGAAATTCCCTGTCCGAGTGAACCTGAACTCATATCTACACCGGGTGTTTCCTGCATGCAGGGATGTCCCTGAAGGTAAGAACCGAGTTTTCTTAAAGTCTTAAGATCCTCAACAGGGAAAAATCCTCTGTTGGCAAGTGTTGAGTAAAGACCGGGTGCGGTATGTCCTTTGGAAAGAACAAAACGGTCTCTGCCTTCCATCTTGGGGTTCTTGGTATCGATATTCATCTCTTCAAAATAAAGATAAGTGAACATATCAGCTGCGGAAAGTGATCCGCCGGGATGACCTGACTTGGCATTGTAAACCGCAGTGACAATTCCCTTACGAACTTCATTTGCAGCCTTTTGAAGTTCCAAATTTGTCATATTATTGACCTCCGTAATTCTAAAAATATATAAAAAGTGCCATTCGCAACAATGTCTTTGTCCGGCTCGCGGACAAAGACATTGAGTAAGCATTTTTATCGGTTAAAAAGACTTATGCAAAAGGATTCTCTGTAGGATAAGGAATGTTTGCAGGCTGATTGTATGCAATATCCTTAATTCCAAGGAACTTAAATACCTCGAAGAGGCTCTTTCCGTAATGACCGAAAGCAACAGCTCCGTGATGAGGATATCTCTTCTGTACGAGAACGTGACGATAGAAACGTCCCATTTCAGGAATAGCGAAGATACCGATACCACCGAAGGACTGTGTAGCAACGTCAAGAACTTCACCTTCTGCGATGTAAGCCTTTAACTCGCCATCAGAGTTGCACTGTAAACGATAGAATGTGATGTCGCTTGCTGCGATATCGCCTTCAAGAGTACCTCTTGAAATGTCGGGTTCTGAACCGGCGGGCTCAAGAACTCTGTGCTGGATAAGCTGATACTTAACAGCACGATCGGGACACATCTTGCACTGAGGTGTATTACCGCAGTGGAATCCCATGAATGTATCTGTAAGCTTGTAGTTGTATTTGCCCTTGATGTCCTCATCGTAGATGTACTGAGGAACTGAGTTATTGATATCAAGAAGTGTAACTGTATCGAATGATACGCACATTCCGATGTACTCAGATAAAGCACCGTAAACGTCAACTTCGCAGGAAACGGGAATTCCCTTGCTTACGAGACGGCTGTTAACATAGCAGGGCTCGAATCCGAACTGTGAAGGGAATGCAGGCCAGCACTTGTCAGCGAATGCAACATACTTGCGTGAACCTTTGTGATTCTCTGCCCAGTCAAGAAGTGTAAGCTCGAACTGTGCCATACGCTCGTTAAGATCGGGATAATATTTGCCTTCGCCCATTTCCTTAGCCATTTCTTCGCAAACAGCGGGGATACGGGGATCGTTAGCATGCTCTCTGTAAGAAACAAGAAGATCAAGTTCTGAGTTCTCTTCGATTTCAACGCCGAGTTCGTAAAGACCTTTGATAGGTGCATTACAAGCGAAGAAGTCCTGAGGACGGGGACCGAATGTAATAATCTTCAAATTCTTAACACCGATGACAGCACGTGCTACGGGAACGAAATCACCGATCATCTTAGCGATTTCATCTGCTGTGCCAACGGGATATTCGGGAATATATCCGTTAAGATGACGCATACCAAGGTTGTATGAGCAGTTAAGCATACCGCAGTAAGCATCACCACGTCCGTTAATCATGTCGCCGTCGCCTTCTGCAGCTGCAACAAACATAACAGGTCCGTCAAAATTCTTTGCAATAAGTGTTTCGGGAGTCTCGGGACCGAAGTTTCCGAGGAAAACAACAAGTGCGTTGCACTCTGCCTTCTTAACATCCTCAACAGCCTTAAGCATATCAAGTTCGTTTTCTACTGTAACAGGGCACTCATAAAGTTCTCCCTTGTATGCAGCTTTGATTGCACTGCGACGCTTCTCGCTGAGTGCGATGGGGAAACAGTCACGGCTAACCGCAATGATTCCTAATTTTACCTCAGGTAAATTGTTCATTGTAAAATTCCTCCTTAAAAATTAAATAATTAAAATTAATTATTCGTTAATGTTAAGATTCTTGCCCTTGAGACCAAGGAAGCTGCCTGCATCAAGACCGCCCTCTGCATGACCGATAAGCCATTTGTTGGTAGCTGTGATAAGTGCATCTTCGTTGGGAGCCGTTCCGTCTGCTGCAACAGAAGCATGTGCAGCTTTAAGAGGATAGTTCGTTCCCTTGGGAAGAATAATGCTGACCTGGAATCCGTTTCCGTCGACTCCGCAGGGAGCATAATGAAGTGTTGTTGCGTAAACCTCTACTGCAGTTCCTGCAGGTACGAGGAAAGCCTCAACCTTGGATGTGTCATAAGTGAAATCACTCTCTACATCCTGAAGTAAGCCAAGCATAAGGATTGCATCCGTAGCGGCTACGTTAATTTCTGAATCTCTGTGATATTCAAGAGCATTGAGCATGCAGTTGTGACCGTTGCAGTAACCGATCTGAACAGGCATCTCACCGTAAACAACATCTGAAATTGTCTTTGCAACGGCAAGGTTCTCAAGTTCGGCAATACCTGGCTCGTAAGTTACGCCTTCGGGAACCGGAGTTTTCTTCATTGCCTCAACAAAAAATGAAAAATCAACATTTGATACTACTCTTCCGTACTTTTTGAAAGCAGGATCATTAACCGATAAGATTTTCATAGTTTTACCCTTTCTTTTATAGTTTTGCTTAAAACCACTATTTAGTATAAAACAAATAGCCGTCAAATGCACCGTTTTTATTAAACAAATTGATAAAAAAGTTTAATTTATTTGGTAATGATGTCAAATAACGGTTTGCAAGCGGGATAAATCTCTTTGAACTGAGCGTATCTCTCCTCGTATTTGGCAACGAGTTCGGGATCGGGTTCAACGGTATCAACGATTTTAACAATCTTGGAAGCAGCGTCTTCAACCGAAGCAAATTCTCCGTTGGCAACTGCAGCAAGCATAGCTCCGCCCATCGAAGGACCTTCTTCAACATCGATAACATCAACCTTGACATTTAAGATATTTGCAATCATCTTCTTCCAGAGAGGTGATTTGGCACCGCCGCCGCAAATCTTGGTTCTTTCTATATTAATACCGAGTGCTCTTGCAACTTCAAAAGAATCTCTGAGAGCAAATGCAACGCCTTCAAGAACTGCCTGTGTCATGTCTGCTCTTGTTGAATCCATGGTAAGTCCGATGAATGTACCTCTTGCCATGGGATTGTTGATGGGTGAACGCTCGCCCATTAAGTAAGGCAGGAAGTAAACATGGTTCTCACCGAGTTTCTCGATTGCCTTCTGCTCTGCGGCATAATCCTTGGTTCCGATAATTTCATCCATCCACCACTTGTTGCAGCTTGCAGCCGAAAGCATACAGCCCATCAAATGATAATGTCCGTCGGCATGAGCGAACGCATGCAATGCGTTGAAGCTGTCTACGCCGAAATTCTTGGACGAAATAAAAATAGTTCCGCTTGTTCCGAGTGAAATATTGCAGTTTCCGTCGCCTACGGTACCGGTTCCTACTGCAGCAGCCGCATTGTCTCCGGCACCTGCAACAATCTTACATGTTGCGGGGATTCCGAGTTCAGCGGCAACATCAGCTTTAAGTGTTCCTACTGTCTCATAGCTTTCGAAAATCTTGGCAAGCTGAGATTCCTTAACACCGCAGATTTCGCACATTTCCTTGGACCAGCATCTGTTCTTTACATCGAAAAGAAGCATGCCGGAAGCATCCGAAACGTCTGTACAGTGTACTCCCGACAACTTGTATGCAATATAATCCTTGGGAAGCATAATCTTGCAAATCTTGGCAAAATTCTCAGGCTCGTTCTCTTTCATCCAGAGAATCTTGGGAGCCGTAAATCCGGTAAAAGCAATATTGGCTGTATATTCGGAAAGTTTATCCTTGCCGATTACATTATTTAAATAGTCGCATTCTTTGGTAGTTCTTCCGTCATTCCAGAGAATAGCGGGACGAATAACATTATCGTTTTCGTCAAGAACAACAAGTCCGTGCATCTGTCCGCCGAAGCTGATGCCGGCAACCTGACCTGCGTCAAATCCTTTAACCAATTCTTTAATTCCTTCGATACTGGCAGCATACCAGTCTTCGGGTTTCTGTTCTGACCAGCCGGGCTTCGGGAAGTATAAAGGATATTCCTTAGATACAATGTTTAAAACCTTGCCCGAACCATCCATCAAAAGAAGTTTGACAGCGCTGGTACCGAGATCCACACCAATGTATAACATCTTTTTTCCTCCTTGGACATTATGTTTTTGTCGCAAAATACGGGCTTTTTCTGTACCCGTGCACACAAATATATAATAGTCAATTTTGCGCTAAAAATCAATATTCTTTTATTAAAAAATAAAGTGCACGCGTACATCTTGTTTTTTTTTACAAGTTGTTATATAATCTTTTAGACGATATTTTTACAGGTGGTGATATCTATGGCAACAATGAAAGAAATCGCCGAGCTTGCTGGGGTTTCAAGAGGTACGGTCGACAGAGTTCTCAACAAAAGAGGCGCTGTAAACGCGAAGACCGAGGAGAAAATTCTCGAAATTGCTCGTGCACTCGACTACAGACCCAATAAAGCAGGCATTGCTCTTGCTGCACAGAAAAGAAAATATAAATTCGGTATCATCATGTTTGGTATCGGAAACCCGTTTTTCGATGATGTCTGCGCTGCTTTTACCGAAGCGACCAATGAATTGTCGGAATACAACTGTTCGGTACTTGTACGGAGAACTTCCGCATTCGGTGTTGAAGATCAGCTTGATGCGATTGACGATCTTGTTGAGAAAGGAATCAACGGACTTGTAATCGCTCCACAGAACAACCAGGCTATTGCAGACAAGATTAACGAACTTTGGGAAGCAGGAATTCCCACCGTTACTTTTAACACCGACGTTCCCGGATGTAAGAGACTCTGCTACGTCGGAAGCAACTATCATAAATGCGGACAGACGGCGGCGGGCCTTATGAACCTCTTCTGCAACGGCGATGCCCGTGTCGGAATTGTCAACGGAAGCAAACAGATTCTCTGCCATACCGAAAGAATCGCAGGTTTTTGCGACAGACTTAAAGAATATCCCGGTCTTTCAATCGTTGATTCCATCGAGAACAACGATGATGACTTCAAGAGTTACGATCTGACCAAGGAAATGATAGACAAGCATCCCGAAATCAATGCCCTCTACTTTGCTGCGGGCGGTACATACGGCGGATGCAAAGCCGTTATCGCCGCAGGTCGTGACAAAGATATTAAGATAGTTACATTTGATAAAATCGCGACTACTGTCGAGATGATGCGCTTAGGTGTTATTTCAGCTACCATCTGCCAGCAGCCGGAAGTCCAGGGTGCTCTTCCCCTTAAGATACTTTTCGATTATCTTACAATCGGTGAGAAACCCGCTACGGATCATGTTTATACGCAAACCGAAATCAGAATTTGCGAGAACATTGATTAATTAATTTAGCTTACAACATTCCTTTTCATATTTTGCTACATAAAAACGCCCCCGATCTTCTCTGTCGGGAGCGTTTTTATTTTCAAAAAAGTATTCTCTATACTCTTCCTTCTTTTACAAATGAAGGAACATCGTTTCTTTCGGCGCCGAATTTATTGGTTTTGCTGTTCTTGTGCATGTACATTAAGGAATCGGCTTTCTCAATGTTATCTTTGAGAGTCTGATATACATCCATGCGTCTTATTCCGTAACTTGCCTCAACTCTGTACGCATCGGTTATACTGTCGTTAATCTTCTTAAGATTATCGTTAAATTTCTTCTCAAATTCTTCTACTCTTGATTCGTCATTGGCAATAAGCACCGCCGAGAATTCATCTCCGCCCATTCTTCCGCAAAGTTCTTCATCGGTCAGTGAATTCGAAATGGCCTCGCTTAAACTAATCAGGGCGCTGTCGCCTCTCTGATGTCCGAAATTGTCATTGATATACTTAAGTCCGTCCATATCGAAGCTGACAAGATAAATTTCCCTGCCGTCGTTTCTGCTCTTCTCGAAAAGATTTAAAAATTTCTCTTCAAATCCTCTTCTGTTGTATACGTCGGTAAGCGGATCCTTCAGATAAAGTTTAAGCACGTCCTGCATTTTGAAAAGATCTCTGCTCATGTACATTCTCTTAAGCGAGCTGCCGAGGAACATCGAAAGATAACTGAATATTCCCGGAACACGGTTCTCGATTCTGTCTCCGAGCACTACGCAGAAATAACCGTAAACTTCATTTTTCGAATGAATCGGGAAGTAGAGCGAACCCCTTCCCTCAACATCGGGAAGAAATTCATCGGGTAAAAGATTCTCCTCTTCAAACGGAATGTCAACATTCTCGTAATTTCCGTTTATATCAAAATATGATTTAAGGCTGATCGGCGATTCATCTTTCTTGCATTGAATTCTGTCGGGACTGTTATCATACGTTTCCTCTTCGGTGTCAAAAATGAATGAACCGGTATTCTTTCGTAAACAGATAAAACATTTCTCAAGTCCCTGTGCCGAAAGATATCTTCTCGCCCAGCCAAACGCTTCTGTTTCAACAAGTACATTGTCAAAATCGGCTGCCATATACGAGCCTGTCTGGTTGATTTCTCTCAGTCTGACAAGCGCCTTGTGGCTTTCGTTTTTATCGAACTCGAAATGCTCTATACAACCGCAGCTTTCACGGAGTTCCAGATTACTTTCGATATAGCGGACTTTATCGGTGGTAGTTCCGTTAATAACCTCTAAAGCATATTCAATACCCATTCTTCCGAATTTATCAAAAGGAACATTGATCGTGGTAAGTGCAGGCACGGCGAGCACACTGTCTTCGAGATTGTCAAAACCCGTTACAATAACATCACCCGGGATTTTGTAGGAACGCGCCGTCAGTTCTTCACATACGGAAAAAGCTTCATAATCGTTTGAACACACAATCGCTTCGGGAAGGTGTCCGCGTGAATCATAGAAGTAATCTACAATTTCCTTTCCGCGTTCTCTCCAGTAATCACCGTAAAAGATCATATCTTCACCGGGATTGATTCCGGATTCGTTCATAGCCTTCATATATCCGGCAAAACGTTCTTTTGCATCGTCGGCTTCCATACGTCCGGTGACGAAGCAGATATCTTTTTTACCGTGAACATCAAGAATGTGGCGGGTCATTTTATAAATTGCATCCTCGTTGTGAATGAGAACATTGTAAAAATTATCTCCATCCTCCTCGTAACGAAGAGAAATTACCGGGCAGGTCGCTTCTTTGGCAATCTTCTCGAGAATTTCCTCTCTGGCGCCGAAACGAACAAGCGTATCGCTGTTAATAATTATGGCGTCGTAAGTCGACAGATTGGGAACATGATAGATGCTCTTCTCGCCCGTTGCGAACAAAAACTTGCCGTCGGGCGACGGGAATGCGGAAAAGATGTGCAGCGTAATTCCGTTTTTTTCGGCACATTCTATCGATTCTTTTACAATTGTCGCTGAATAATTCTGATATACATCACCTATAAATATAGCAAATTTCATTAACATCCCCCCGGAATGATTATTTCACTACTCTAATACTTCAACCGTGTTGTTGTCGTAAAGGAAATCATTGACTTTCTTGGTAATGAGGAACTCTCTGAAAAATTCCCTGTCATTATTATAATTCTTAAGAACTTCCTCCTCGGAAACACCCTTCTCGGCAGCAAGCGAAGCAAGTGAAGAGGATAATTCCTCATCCGTAATTTTAATCTTCTCTTTCTTTGCAATAAGAAGAATAACAAGTCTGCTCTTTAAGGAACTGTCAACAACTTCCGAATAAGGAACATTGTATGCATACTGGAAATAAGTCTCGGCATCAAGTTCTGCGGAGAAATCTGCGAGAATATCGGCTATTGAAGAGTTGATAATCTCTTTCTGATAATTAACCATCTCCTCGGGAAAAGACTCAAATTCGGCACCCGACATGATGCGGTTCTTGATTGCACTGAGAGCCATGCTTTTATTCGCATCATCCATCTGCGCCGTGAGTTCGCTTGTGACAAATGCCTTAAGTTCCTCAGTTGTTGAATAATCGGCACAGTTAAGTCCTTTAACCGTTTCGTCCGTAATCTGCGGAACAATGTAATTAACTTTGACGGTAAAAGAAGCGTCCTTGCCGGCGTTCGATGTTGACCAGTAATCATCGGGAAGCTTCACATCAAAATCCTTGGATTCACCGGGTTTCATTCCGATTACCTGCTCGTCAAATCCCGGTACAATTGAAGCGGCTCCGTCTTTGATAAAGCGACCGTCTTCCGATCCTCCGCCGTATTCGCTTCCGGCCACTTTGCCGGTATAGTCGATATTAATCCATTCGCCGTTAGCCACGCTGCCTTCCTTTAACGCAACCGGTTCACACTGTGAACGGAACAAATCCTCCATGGCGGCCTGAATATCCTCATCGTAAAGCTCGTACTGAGTCGAATTTACGGTCATATTCTTATATTCGCCGATTTTAACATACTTCGAAACATTCGTATCCGTGAGGATAGCGGCGTCATTCGAACATGCCGTTAATGAAGCAATCGCAATGACAGCCGAAATAACTGCAAAAATTTCATTTTTCATAACTTTTTCACACTTTCATATTCATTTATAACCCCAATTTTTTATACCATAAAAACAAATAAAAATCAACGAAACCAAGAATCTTCAAATTATTTTAACACCTTTTTTACATAGGATTTTGGGTAAAAGACAAACCTTAATTACGCATCGAAAATTCTTTTTGAAATTTTTATAAAAAATGCTTGCATTATTATCGATTATGTAATAATATATTCAAAGACACGGCTCGTTGGTCAAGCGGTTAAGACGCTGCCCTCTCACGGCAGAATCAGCGGTTCGATTCCGCTACGAGCTGCTCATCCCGAACATTTATTGTTCGGGTTTTTTTATTTGCAAAAATGAGTTTAAGTTCATCAGCTTGCCGAATGACTTTGACCACTTCCATATATTAAAATCAATCGATTAAGAGGGGATTCCTTCCTATCGTCTCGCCGGTGTGTTTCCTTATACGGCAGGGTGAATACAAGCGAAAAGGCGAAGCACATTATCAACACGTGCTCCGCCTTTATTTTACATAAAATCAAAAAGTTTAATCTGATTGCTTTCCGGAATATCTCCGAAAAGTCCGAGTCTGTTCATTGTTTCCACAACAGTCTGCGGAACTTTGGTTCTCTCCCTGAAATCATCTCTCGAAGTAAACGGTCCCTTCTTGCAGGCTTCCATTATCGCTTCGCTCGCAGCATCGGCAAGTCCGCTTATACTTGTAAGAGCCGGCATTATTTTACCGTCGATAATCTGGAAGTTCTTCGAATGTGCACGGAATATGTCAATCGGCATAAATTCAAAGCCTCTTGCATACATTTCCTGAACAATTCTCATATCCTTAATCGAGTCTTCATCTTTAGGCGAAGGATTCGCCAGATTCCTCAGTCTGTTGAGTTCGGCATCAAGCTGTGCGCGTCCCAGACACATGGTTTCGTAATCAAATGCTTTCGCTCTGATGGTAAAAAACGCAGCATAGTAAGCCAAAGGATAATTAACCTTGCAGTACGCGATTCGCCACGCCATCATAACATAAGCGGCCGCATGGGCTTTCGGGAACATGTACTCGATTTTCTCGCATGACCAGATGT
>JAKSSB010000028.1 GCA_024403285.1 Lachnospiraceae bacterium
ACTCCCTGCTTCTCCTCGCCGATTGTTTTACGGACCTTGAGAGCATGCTCCTTGGCTGAAATATTCCAGTGAATCCAGCGAAGCGAATCTCCCGGAACGTAATCACGCACCTCGCAGTCGGTCTCGGTAGGATTGGAATACGAATTGCGCGGCAAAAACTTTGCCGAATCAAAACCCTTAAGTGAGGAAATTTCGGCAAGATAGGGATTTACAATTTCATTCAGTGAATCTTTTAAGGAAAATCTGATTTTGAAAAGGCGTAAAAAGTCCGTGATTTCGAAACTTTTAACTCCTACATCATAATGACCGCGGTACTTGCAGACAAGCTGGGTTTCTTTCGTAATCTCCGTGAAGGGCGAAAGTTCATACTCCTGATTGCCGTCAAGACCGGTTATTGTTGAAAAAGATGAATGGAAATTAAGTTTGATTCCCGAGAATGTAAAGAACGCTCCGTTCTGCATCGTGAAGAAAAACGGAGTCGGTGTATTGACTATGGGATTACGTGTACCTATCTTCTGATAAGTTCTGAAGCAAAGCATCACAACACCGATGTAAGCAAGCGAAACAATCGGAATAAGCGTTACGATGAAGAAAAAACCGTACGTCACGGGGCCGCCGTAAAAAGATATTCCGACAAGAGACAGAACCCACAGAATATATAAAATAATTCTGTTTCTGCGCATAACTGCTCCTTATTCCATCGGCACTTTGGCTTTGATTATAAGACTTCTTAAAATAGTATCGGGATTTTCACCCGAAATTTTCGTTTCGGATGTAAGAACAAGTCTGTGTGAAAGGACGTTGCCCGCAACCGCTTTGACATCGTCGGGTTTGACAAAATCCCTTCCTTCGAGATATGCCTTCGCCTGTGCGGCCTTCGTGAGCGCAATTGTAGCTCTGGGGCTTGCACCGAGAACATATCGGGATTCTTTTCTTGTAAGATCGACAATTTCACGAATATAGTGTAAAACGCTGTCTTTAATATTAACTTTGGTAACTTCCGCGCGCATTTCACAAACATCGGCGGTGGTACATACCGGAGCAATCGTCTCCGGAGTATCTCCGTTTATGATGTTTCTGACCATTAGCGTCTCATTCGCTTCATCGGGATATCCGACCGTGAGGCGCATCATAAATCTGTCCATCTGCGCTTCCGGAAGAGGATAAGTTCCAAGGAATTCGATGGGGTTCTGCGTGGCAATAACCATAAAAGGATCGGGAAGCTTATAGACATTTCCGTCAACCGTTACCTGGCCTTCCGCCATTGCCTCCAAAAGACTCGCCTGTGTTTTCGGCGAAGTTCTGTTGATTTCGTCCGCAAGAATAAGCTGTGCCATGACAGCACCTTCTCTGTAGCGGAATTCGCCCGTCTTCATGTCATAAATCGACATTCCGACAATATCTCCGGGCAGTGTATCCGGGGTAAACTGAATTCTACTGAATCCCGCATCCATCGATTTGGCAATCGTTTTGGCGAGCACTGTTTTACCCACTCCGGGAACGTCCTCTAAAAGAACGTGTCCACCCGCAAGCATGCAAATAAGTACATTGTCGACAACATCATTTTTACCGACAAAATATTTGTTAATATTCTCTCTTAATTTCTCAACCCTGTTATTCATAATCCCCTCCGCAACTATTTAATCAGTTCTTCATACTCCTCATACTGGGCGATAATGTCCTTGGCCTTCTCGGCATCGCCTGTTTCCTTGTTGTCCGGATGGTACTTCTTCATCAGTTCCCTGTATTTGTCCTTGGCGACATCCGGTTTTAGTCCCATGAACATATTGTTCTTCGAATATGGATTCGCACTTCCGTCCGCAGACGAACCGCTGTAGCGATTCCTGCTGCCGTGACTGCTCTGCCCGCTGTTGAAATTCTTCCCCGCATCTCCCGAGAAGCCTGAATTTTTGTAGTAGTAGAAATACTCGTCACCTTCGTCTTCATCCGGTTCGCCGAAACGTGCCTCGTACTCATCGTACCAGTCGGCCAGATTCTTAATCTCGTTGTACTTGATGCGGTACCCGTCGCGGCAATCATGGATGAACGCATATATCAGAAACGAAAAGTAAAAAACGCCGAGGGTAATTCCGAAAATAAGCCAATTACTGAATGCGGAATAAACTCCCAGCACGACAATAAACCATCCCAAAGCTATCCCTAATTCCGGTTCCGCCATCCCCTTCTCAAAGAACTTGATAATTTTTTTGACCATCAGAAAAAGAGAATACGGAATTCTCCATATCTGAATGGGAAATCCCAAAATCCATTTTAAAAAACAGCTGAATCTGATGGATGCTGTCTGACGTGATGTCAGTTTTGCCATATAAAATAATGCTTTTCGTGAGGATATGTACTTAAACTTGCCCAACTCATGTCCCCTTCCATGGAACGTTTATGTTTATACCGCATCTTTCCCCCGACCTAAATTATCACGGAGGGTAAAAGAATTACAGGCTGCGGTTGCGTTCTGCAGCGGCAATAACCGCATCCATTACATTTGCGCGGAAACCGCCTTCTTCAAGAACTTTTACAGCCTCGATGGTTGTTCCCGCAGGTGAGCAGACCATGTCTTTTAACTCACCGGGATGTTTGCCCGTATCTATCATAAGTTTGGCGCTGCCGTAAACTGCCTGCGCCGCAAATTCATAAGCCTGAAGTCTCGGCATACCTGCTGCCACTGCGCCGTCCGCCATAGCTTCGATGAACATGAAAACATACGCGGGTGCACTTCCGCTTACGCCGACAACCGCATCCATCATATTCTCTCCGACGGGGATTGCACGTCCGAATGTGGAGAGCAAATCTTTTACCATAATAAATTCAGCATCGCTGACCGATTTGTTCGGCGTCATGGCGGTGCAGCCTTCACCGACAAGTGCCGGTGTGTTGGGCATGCAGCGTACAATCTTGTGTGCTCCGAAAAGCGATTCAAGAAAGGCGATTGACTTGCCCGCTACTATTGAAACGATGACGGTTTCCGGTCTGATTGCATCCTTAAAAGATTCAGCCGCGCCGGGAAGATACTGCGGTTTAACAGCCAAGAAAAGAATATCCGCTTCCTTGGCAACTGCAGCGTTGTCATCCTTATATGCGTTGATTCCGAGTTTCTCGCGTGCAAAAAGCACTGCTTCCGCGGAAACGTCCGAGCCGTAAATGCTCTCCGGATTAACTCCGCCTTTTTCAATAATTCCTCCGATGATGGCCTTGGCCATGTTTCCGAGTCCTATTACTCCGACTTTCATATCCATTTCCTCCGATAATTGATTATTCATCTCCGCTGCCTGGCGGCTTCATACATAATTACCGCCGCGGCCACCGATGCGTTAAGGCTTTCCACCTGCCCCTTCATCGGAATATAAACCGTCTCGCCCGCAGCTTCGATTGTATCTTTTTTAAGTCCGTTTCCTTCGTTGCCGATAAGAATCGCACTTGGCTTTGTATAATCTTTAACATCGTACGATTCGCTTTCTTCATCGAGGGCTGCGGCATATACGCTGATTCCCTTCGATTTCATCGAGCGGATTGCTTCGTGCAGATCGTCAACATAGGCAAATTTCATTCTGAAAACACTGCCCATCGTGGATCTGATTACTTTCGGATTGTAAATGTCCACCGAGTCGCGGCTTAAAACAATTCCGTCCGCTCCGGCGCCTTCCGCGGTCCGAAGAATCGTTCCGAGATTCCCCGGATCCTGAAGATTCTCGAGCACAACAATAAGCGGATTGACTCCGCCTGTTATATCATCGATTGAGGCATCCACAGTCTTAATGACAGTGATGATTCCCTGCGGAGTGACAGTATCGGAAATCTTCTTAAAAACAGATTCCGAAACCACCTCGTAGTTCACCTTCTCAAGTTTCTTCGCAATTTCTCTGTAATCTCCGAGGCTGCTGCCGACGATTCGTACACCGGATTCCCGGGATTTGCTTCCCGAATTCCCGTTTGAACCAAGCTTTACATACAGTTCCTCGGAAATATATACCTCGTCGATTTCCGATACGGGTGCTTCGAGGAACATCTTGATTCCCTCGGCTACGAATTTCCCGTCCTTGCGCCTTAACTTCGCTTTGGATAAAAGATCCGTGACATATTTAATTCTTCCGTTTCCCGCTGAAGTTATCATTCCCAAAATTCCTTGTCCCAACCGGATATTATGCAGCTCTTCGCATACGAATACCCGAAAATCTACTGTGAAAGTTTTCTGCTGACTTCGTACTGATACTCGTCAATGGATTTGCTCATAACGAGAGCTTCCTCGATGTCAAAATCCTGGAATTTGCCGTCTCTGAAAGCAACCACACGGTTCGACTTGCCTTCGCAGAGAATGTCTGCGGCATAGGCGCCCATAATCGAAGCAAAATAACGGTCCTTACAGGTCGGTGAACCGCCACGCTGCATGTAACCGAGAATTGTAGCTCTTGTCTCGATTCCGGTTGCGGCCTCGATTCTTCTCGCCATTGAAGTCGAGTGACCGATGCCCTCGGCATTGATGATGATGTGGTGAGTCTTACCTTTTTTACGGTTCTGAATGATGTTGTTGATAATAGTCTGCTCGTTGTAATCATATTTCTCGGGGATAAGAATGTCCTCCGCGCCGTTTGCAACACCGCACCAGAGTGCGATATAACCGGCATTTCTTCCCATAACCTCGATGATTGAACATCTCTCATGCGATGAGGATGTATCACGGACTTTATCGATAGCTTCCATAGCCGTATTGATTGCCGTGTCGAAACCGATTGTATAGTCGGAGCAGGCGATATCAAGATCGATGGTTCCCGGAATTCCGATTGTGTTGATTCCGTTTCTCGAAAGCGAAAGCGCACCGCGGTACGAACCGTCACCGCCGATAACAACGATGCCGTCGATTCCGTGCTTGCGGCAGATTTCTGCACCCTGCTGCTGGCCTTCCTCGGTCATGAATTCCATACATCTGGCCGTACCGAGAATCGTACCGCCTCTCTGGATAATCTCGGAAACATCCGAACGCTCCAGATCGACAATTTCCTCGGCAAGAAGACCCTGATAACCTCTTTTGATTCCTTTTACCCTGACTCCGTTGTTGATTCCCTTACGAACAACCGCGCGGATTGCTGCATTCATTCCGGGAGCGTCGCCACCGCTTGTTAATACTGCAATAGTCTTTATTTCTTTAGCCATACTCGTTCCTTTCTGACTCAAAAATCAAATTATTTCAACTTAATATATTATCACAACAGTGCCAAATGTACAAGAAAGACCTGCCATGATAAACATGGCAGGTCTGAGTGTAATTCTGTACCTGAAATTCTGTTTTACTTTGCGAAATTGAAAATCTGCTGCGTAATCTTGAAGGTTACCTTCTTCGTTCCGCCGTAATTGTTAAGTCCCTTAATGGTAAAAGATGCAGTTCCCTTATTCACATTATTCGAATATGAGCCGGGAATTACCGCATAATCCGTACCGTAAACAAGTTCCTTTGAACCATCCTTGATTGTAATGTCTTTGGGATTTACGATGATGGATTTGCCCGTATATTTCTGTGATTTAACTTTTACTTTTGCCTTCGAAATGTCACCGTCGGTAATACGGAACGAAACAGCTGCGGTTCCGGAGTAAGAACCTTTGCCTTTGGCAATCGCTCTTACAACTGTGCCGGATTTAAGATTTTCACTTCCTGTGAGTTTGTATCCCGTCGCATAATTATTGGAAGAATCCGAAACAACCACATATTCGAAGTTTTTATCGTAATCCTTGCCTGCTTCGAGCTTCTTGCCGTTTGTATCGGTAAGTGTCAGTGTGGTCCTGTAATTACCGTTCTTTGCGTCGTACTTATACTTGACGTCTTTTACATCAACGTTAACCTTGTATAACGGCTTGGCTACGATTTCAAAATCAACACTCTTGCTTCCTTTGTAGTTTCCTTTACCCTTAACGGTAACTGTTGCGGTTCCGAGTGCTTTGTTGTTCTTAAAAGATAAAGTATAATCTTTGCCGTTTTTAAGAGTCTCTTTGATAAAGAGTAAGTCAGACTCAACTTTTACATCACATTTGACGCCGCCCTTCTCAAAGAAAACGGGATTCTTCTCGCCGTCTACGGCCTTATTTCCGTTAAGAAATACGTTCAACACACCTACACTGCTGATGTCACGGGGCGGAATTTTAACGGTTGTCTTAATAGTACCCGAATATGTGCCGATTCCGGTGATAATGACTGTAAGCTTGCCTGCTTTTTTGTTGTTCTTGAATTCCGCCGTATAATCGGTTCCCATTGTAAGCTTTTTACCGCCGACCGTCAGAGTAAATGCAGGTTTCATTCCGTCTTCAACGTACACATAGTAAAGAGTCTCCGGGAAAGTGACTTCTCCGCCTTTGATTGAAGTTCCCGTAACGGTATAGGTAAATGTCTTGGAACCGAAATATTCGCTTGTATCTTTTGCTTTAATCGTTGCGGTTTTTTTGCCGGTTGTCGCAAATGCTTCCTCGTCAAAATTCTCGATTATATACTCGCTTTCCGCAATAATCTTCTTTCCGTCTTTTACCACGGGATGAGACGGTGCAATACCTACTCCGACTTTGATTACGGGAATATTGGTAACCTTGACCTTGCTCAAATCCTTACGTGCCTGAACACTGACATGAAATTGAACCTTTCCTGAGAAATTCTTCTTTCCGGTAAGTTCAATGATATAATTGCCTTCTTCTTTAAGTGCCTTAACACTGTCCGTTTTGTCCCATTTGGAAGATGCAGAGTTATACACAGCCTTATAATATGAAACCGTATAATCTTTCTTCGTGGGTTTCAATTTTGCATCGGAAGAAAGCTTCGGAACCGGTTTAATATCCTTGCCTGTAAAGGTCAGAATTTCCGGCATGGACCACCAGTCCGCATTTGCAAGAGATGCCGGAATTATCGCAAAGTTTTTAACCACCTTGAATTTGTAATTGCCGATACCGGTTACTGTGACCGACGGCTGCTTCTTAGAGGTCGAAGCTACATAGTTTTTATTGTTTTTGTAAGTAAGTTTATAATCTTTGCCTTCAGTAAGTCTGACAGGACCGTCAAATACCGAAACTTTCGGTTTAATTGCCTTTCCGGTATACGGGTAGGAACTAATGGCGCCGACCCATATGTCTTCGGTAATATTCGTATTACTTTCGGTAATATGTGCCGACCACACATCCGAATTGTATTTTACAAAAAGATGAGAAGCATCTGCGACCGGAATTGCATCTGTCTGATTATAATTCTCGTCGAACCAGTTCGCCGGTGCGTTATTAACCGGAGGAAGTTCGATTTCGAATTTGTTATTATAAGGAGAACGGATATACTGAAGTCCGGTACAGCCTGACAGGAAGTACATGAAATCTGTTTCCGATGAAACATTTTCAAGATTTACATTACTCAAATCGAGACTTTCAAGTGATGAGCATGACGTAAACATGCCTAAGACCATGTTAGGCTTCCATTCGCCATATGTGTTTAAGTTAATGTTTTTCAGTGCAAAACAATTACTGAACATTTGAATCGCGTTCGAAATGTTTGAAACATCACATCCGCTCAGATCCAGAGCTTCCAATGATTGACAATCGCTGAACATACCCTGCGAATCACAAGAATCTTTGAAACTAAAACTAAATCCCGAAAAATTGACTTTCTCAAGAGACTTACACCCTGAAAACATGTAGGATGTATTTACTACTTTTGATGCATTTGTTCCTGTAAAATCAACCGACTCAAGCGATTCACAATTTAAAAACATATTTGATGTATTAACGACTTTCGACATATCGAATTTAGTAAAATCCACTGTTTTAAGATTTTTAAGTCCTTTAAACATATGGGTTGCCATCTCGGAACCCGCCAAATCGACCGTAGCTGAGGTTATTAATTCCACATACTCATCTGCGCACCATTCGGGATCTACGGCAGCAGTACCGAAACGTCTGTAATCACCGTATCCGGTAAGAATAAGTTCTCCGTCTTCTGTAATTTCCCAGGAAACGTCCAACATCTTGCCTTTCATGGGAACAGCTCCCTCAACAGACTCATCTTCGACAACAGGCTCATCATCGGAGATTTCTTCTTCGGAGATAATATCATCCTCTGTGAGTTCTTCGTCTTCTGCGACGATTTCATCCTCTGTAAGTTCTACGTCTTCGGAAACAATTTCGTCTTCTGCGGTTTCATCTTCTTCGATATCGGTTTCGTCTTCTGTGATTTCCTCTTCTTCGATATCGGTTTCGTCTTCTGTGACTTCTTCTTTGATTTCTTCGTCTTCGAAAATTATTTCATCCTCAACGTTTTCCTCATCTTCGGCAACGGTCTCTTCTGTTTCCGTAACCTCGATTACATCTTCTTCAGCTGCGGACACGATTACATTTGACGGAAGATTAACACCGGTAATCACCATCATTACAGACATAATCCATGCAGCCGCTTTAGTGGAATACTTCTTGAAATTCTGCATTTTACTCACCTTTCTTTTTTCACTCCTTTTTTGTACGGTCACGGGAACATGCCCCAAGCGAACCATACCACACCATATTACAGTATATACTGTGAAATGCAATAAGTATATGAAAACCGTTTTCTTGTGAATTTTGTACAAAAAAACCTGTTGTACATTGTGATAATGCACAACAGGCTCGTTTGATTTATTCTTTTACCCTGACGTTCTCCTCTCCGAGAACCTCCGAAAGTGCTTTGATTGTCTCTGCATCGGCGGATATGCTCACGGATTTCGAAAGGTTCTTCATCTGACGTCCTTCCTCGATGTAAACGACGATTCCGTCCGGGCCTTCCGAATCGCTTATCGCGTTGTAAACATCTTTGATTTTGGCATCATACTCTTCCATATTCTTGAACTTCAGCCAGACCGTAACCGGCATGTCCGAGAAAAGCATTACGCTTTCGGCAATCAGTTTCGCGTTGGCGTTGTCTTCGAGTGAAACCCTGCCGGTGATGAAGACTTTGGCGTCTTCGTTAATCAAATGGCCGTAACGCTCATTCTGCTTCGGGAAAAGAATTACTTCCACGGAGCCGGCAAGATCTTCGATTGTCAGAAATGCCATGACGGTATTGTTCTTGGTATATTTGATTTTCTTCGATGCCACGAGGCCGCCGATTGTGACTTTGGCGTCATCCTTAAGCGGTACCGCTTCCGTCTCGGGATCGCGGTAGAAATCGATTGTCACGTTTGTGATGTTCTTGCGCCAGAGTTTCTGGTACTCATCGAGCGGATGGCCGCTGACGTAAACGCCGAGGACTTCTTTTTCAAAGGCAAGGACGATTCCTTTGTCGTATTCGCCGACATTCGGCATAACAACATCGAACTGGTCTTTTTCGTCGTCGCTGACAATATCGAAGAACGAAAGCTGGCCCTGAACCGATTTGGTTCGTGTCTTCTGGATGCTGTCCATAATCGGCGCATATACCGTCATGAGCTGCTTCCTGGTTGCTCCGAATGAATCGAGTGCTCCGGCTTTGATGAAGTTCTCAACAACTCTTTTGCTGACACCTTCTCTGGTAATCAGCGGGCCTTCCGACGTATCCTCGGGTTCTTTGATGCATTCCATGTAACTCGTTCTGTCGAGGAAATCGCGGATGGTGGTAAACTCGCCGTTTGTCTGCCTCTCTTTTACAATGGCGTCGATTATCGGGCGGCCGACGTTTTTGATGGCCGTAAGTGAATAGATAATCTCATCGTCTTTTACCGAGAAACCTCTCTCGCCACGGTTGATATCGGGCGGTGCGAGTTTGATTCCCATGTCGCGGGCTTCAAGTATGTAGCCGTTGGCTTTGGCCGGCGCATCGATAACCGATGTGATAAGCGCTGCCATAAATTCCACAGGATAGTAATATTTAAGGAAAGCCGTTCTGTATGTGACGATTGCGTATGCCGCCGCATGCGCTTTGTTGAAGGCGTACTTGGCGAAATCAATCATTCGGTCGTATATCTCGTTGGCCTTGGCAGGTGAAATTCCGTTGCCGACGCAGCCTGCGATTCCGAGTTCCGCGTTACCGTTTACGAAATTCTCGCGTTCTTTGTTAAGCACAAGAGTTTTCTTTTTGGACATCGCGCGTCGCACTTCGTCGCTTCGACCCATGGTAAAACCGGCGAGGTCGCGGACTATCTGCATAACCTGCTCCTGGTATACGATACAGCCGTAAGTCGGTTTCAGAATATGTTCAAGTTCCGGACAGAGATATTCGATTTTCTCCGGGTCGTTTTTGGACCGGATATACTGCGGAATGAAATCCATCGGGCCCGGTCGGTAGAGTGCGATTCCCGCGATAACATCTTCTATGTTGGTCGGTTTAAGTTCCGTCATAAAAGACTGCATTCCCGGACTTTCGAGCTGGAACACGCCGGATGTATGACCTTTGGAAATGAAGTCGTACACGGCTTTGTCATCCAGATCTATGTTGTCGATATCGAGATCGATACCGCGATTCTTCTTAATATTGTCGAGAGTGTCGGCTATTACACTCAAAGTACGCAAGCCCAGGAAGTCCATCTTCAAAAGGCCGAGTTCTTCAAGCGTCGTCATCTCGTACTGTGTCGTAACCGTACCGTCGGCGCTCTTGCTTAACGGAACGAATTCATCCGCTTCCTCGGGGCAGATAAGTACGCCGGCTGCATGCATCGAAGCATGTCTCGGAAGACCTTCGAGCTGTTTGGACATGTCGATAACGAGTTTCACGTTCTCGTCCGTTTCGTACATTTTGCGAAGTTCCGGATTGGCTTCAAGTGCCTTGTCGAGCGTTACATACTTCTCATTGGGAATTCGGTCCGGCACCTGCTTGGAAATGCTGTCGCCGAAGGCGTAAGGCAAATCAAGAACTCTTGCTATATCACGGACAACACCCTTGGCTTTCAGCGTTCCGAAAGTAACAATCTGAACAACGTTTCCTTCGCCGTATTTGCCGCGCACGTAATCGATGACACGCTGGCGCTTCTCATAGCAGAAATCCACGTCAATATCGGGCATGGATACACGTTCCGGATTCAGGAATCGTTCGAAGAACAAATCATATTTAACCGGATCGATGTCGGTAATCTTAAGTGCGTACGCAACGATACTTCCCGCCGCGCTGCCTCGTCCCGGGCCGACCGGAATGTCATGGTGTTTCGCGTAGTTTATGAAATCCCAGACAATCAGGAAGTATTCTATGTAGCCCATCTTGGAAATAACGCTGAGCTCGTACATCATCTGATCGTGAAGGGTTCCGTCGTCATTCGGATATCTTTCCTTAAAACCTTCTTCGCAAAGTTCGGTCAGATAACTCTCCGTTGTGTATCCTTCCGGCACATCGAAATGCGGGAGTTTCGTCTCGTGGAACTTAATCTCAACATTACATCTGTCTGCGATCACCGCGGTGTTGTCGACAGCTTCCGACGCATAGGTAAAAAGCTCTCTCATCTCCATTTCGCTTTTGACGTAGAACTGGTCGCCTTCGTATTTCATTCTGTCCTCGTCGGTAACTTTTTTACCCGTCTGAAGACAGAGAAGAAGGTCGTGAGATGCGGCATCCTCCCTGTTGGTGTAATGAACGTCGTTCGTAGCGACGAGCGGAATGTTAAGTTCGTGGCTCATCCGAAGAAGGGCGTTGTTGACCGTGGACTGCTCCGGAATGCCATGGTCCTGAAGCTCCAGGAAATAGTTATTCTCTCCGAAACAATCCCTGTATTTGATTGCGCATTTCTTCGCTTCCTCGTAGAAACCTTTGACGATATATCGCTGCACTTCGCCGGCAAGGCAGGCGGAAAGTGCGATTATTCCCTCGTGGTAGCGGTTGAGAACTTCGAAATCGACACGCGGCTTGTAATAGAAGCCTTCCGTGAAACCTTTGGAAACTATTTTGGTTAAATTCGAGAAACCTTTATTGTTCTCCGCGAGCAGAATAAGGTGGTAATACCTGTCCTCACCGCCCGTAAGTTCCCTGTCAAATCGCGAGTTCGGAGCCACATACACCTCACAGCCGAGAATCGGTTTGATTCCCGCTTCGAGGCATTTCTTGTAGAACTCCATGCATCCGTACATGACACCGTGGTCCGTTATCGCGCCCGAGGTCATCCCGAGTTCTTTGATTTTGGCTATGTAGTTGTCAATTTTATTCGAGCCGTCCAAAAGGCTATAGCCCGTATGGACGTGAAGATGTGTAAAAGCCATTTATATACCCGTTTGTAAAATTAATTGTTTGTGCCTGAAGAACCGATTGTTCTGAATTTGGAATTCTCTTTTTTGCGAAGGAAGATGATGAAATTGATAACCGAAACCACCAACGCCGCCAACGCAAGAAGCGGAACCAAATCTCTGATAAGAATCGCCCGGTCAATATACAGAATCGAGAATGACGCCGAATAACTGTCCCCCGTAAGGTACAAAAGTGAGGAATACGTATTGCCCTTTTGCGTCATATTGGTAATCGTGGAGGAAAGCTGGCCCGATTTCAATCCATGCATATCACAGGTAAAATTAATCGGAATCTGCCAGTATCTGTCTTCCGGTTTCGCAAGAATAAATCCGTCGAAATCGAGATTGATTTCCAAAAGTCCCGTTTCAACAGGATTGAGAGTGCCTGCATCCTTCGAAAATGTAATTCCCGACTGTTCACTCGAAACTCTCCGCCTGAAGACATTAATCATCTCATCTACTTCAACCGCCGTTCCGGTAAAAGAAATACTGATTCGGTTGCCGTCGCGCTTAATGTCGGCATTTCCGTTCAGCTTCGTAATTACCGTTTCGCCGTCGGAAAGGAGCTCCGCAAGCGGTCCTCCCGGCGTACCGTCTCCGAAATTCAAAGCTTCGCCTTCCGTGACGCCTTCCGTACTGCTCTCTGCCTCGGCTGCTTCTGTCAGGGATTCTTCCTCTTCTGCCCCGGGAATTTCGATTCCGTCCACATTTCCTTTTACCGAGTAATAATCCTTGAGATTAAGGATTCGAAGTCCGAGAGCGTTCATCTCAGCATCGGAAGCGTTGTCGATGATAAACTGATATACGGCTTCGATTTCGCCGTTATTTCCGGCATCAAACGTAACATCGACCTGACTCGGATGAAAATACTTTATGTTGCTAAGCTCTATCCGCGGATCGGAAACTTTGCCAAGTTTAAATTTCATCCAGACTTTCCCACCGTTTTCCTCTTCGGTGCCGTCGTCGGTCCGAACAATCTCCGGCTGAATGCTTCCGCTTAAAATGAAGTCATCCGGCTCGTTCTGAGGCAGTTCCAAATCTTCGATATCTTCGTTAACCATGTCGGCATAGAACTCGATTTCAGTGTCTTCCGCCGGTGTGGGTGAGAAGAAATCATCGTCTTTTGTTTCCTCTGTGGAAGATTCCGTCTCCCCGGTATCTTCGGTCTCCTCCGAATCAGCCTTTTCGCCGTCTTTTCCGTTTACATTGTCAACATTGAAACTGATTTCATCCGACTCTTCTGCGAGGAAATAGTAATTGACCGGAACTCTCACGTTCTCGTCGCATCCGAACGCCGACGCATCGAAATACTCCCCGGTTTCGTATCCGATCGACAGTAAAACCGTGTCGCTTCCTTCAAGAGTGTTAAAGGTAAAAGAAGAATCTCCCGTATGGAAGAATGTATCCATCATGTACTTAACTTCCGCGGAATTCATTCCCTCTCTCGATACGGTAAAAACAGTAACCGCGCCGTCGGTTGTCCACTCGCTCTTCGCACCCATGGCAACGCCCGCTTCGAGAAATTCGGTAATTTTCTTGGAATTCTTGTTCAGATTCGCGGTCTTGATTCGAAACTCAATCTTTCTGTCAACGGTTCCGTCATCATTCTCCGTCGTGTAAATATCAATTGAATCCACCGCAATATACTCTGTATTCTCGTATGTAATCTTGCCCTGTGAAACCCAGACGTCACTTCCGTCAATGTTAAGCACCGTACTCTGATCGCAGAAAATATACGAAGCATAGTACTCATCCACAAATCCCTCATTGACAAGCAGCTCCGCGAACCAGTACATAACATCGGTTCCGGTACGGTTCTCCTTATAGTAAACTCCGTTGCTGAAAAGCGAGTCGGTACGGCTCATTTCCGCCTTGAATTCAAACTTGGTAAAAGAATTGACCTTCTCGATGTAGTCTTCGATGCTGTCAAATTCAAGAGTAAACTCCGCCTTGTAAATACCTGCGTCTTCGGTAAAAGAATAAGTTAATGCCTCGGGAAGATTCTCCTGAATGGCCTTGTCAACTTTGCTTACCGAAACATTCATAGCTTCGTTGTAGGATTCTTTGTCTATGGTATATGTCATGACACGCTTGCCCGAACCGTCTTTATTGACCGAAATCGTAGTCTTAAGCGTACCGCAGGCGGTCATAAAAATCATTGCCATGGTAAAAACAATAATAAGTAAATATTTCTTCTTCACGTCAAAATTCCCTCTCTACCGGAAAATAATCTCGTATTTGCGATTCAGCGGAATAACGGTGTCCTCGCCCACAAGATGAACTTCCATGTAATAATTCTCCGAAGTAAGATTAATCGGATCATAAACGGTAAAATACATTTCGTAGATATCGTTTGCGGCATCGACCGGTTCAACTGCACTGAACATGAAATTGACCTTCGCGCCGACGTATTTGTTCCGAATGGAAGCGATGTTGTTGTTCGTCGTATCGGTGTATGTCGGACAGCACATTTCGGAGAATGCGCCGAGATCGCCGGCAAGGCAGACTTTCTCCATCTTCTCTATGAAGCGTTCCTCCCTGCTCGGTCCGAAAACAAATCCGGAAACGATGAAAATGACCATTATGAGCACAGCAATTCCCAGTGATACGATTGATATTATCAGATTCTTTTTCATATTTGCCCCTTTGCAGAATTCAGTTATTTTATTATAACATTTTTTACCGTGCAATGAAATATAAAATCGAGCAACCGATTACCTTGTACGACCGTGTGGCCAATCGGGCAGGCGGGAATTCCTCCTCGCGTCCCGCCGGCTGTGTTTCCCTGTACGGCCGTTTGAAAAAAGGGCGAAGATGCGTTCATGCATCTCCACCCTGAATTTTCGTTTCGGTCACAGCCTCCGTCTGTTAATCGACGGTGTTTCCCGGATTATTCTTATAAATATTTCTTAAGTGCCTCTGCCTTGTCGGTCTTCTCCCAGGGAAGATCCAAATCGTTTCTTCCGAAGTGACCGTAAGAAGCAGTCTGCTTGTAGATAGGTCTTCTCAAATCAAGCATCTTAATGATTCCGGCCGGTCTTAAATCGAAGTTGTCTCTGATGATTTCAACAAGCTTCTCTTCCGAAACAAGTCCCGTACCGAAAGTATCTACCATAACCGATGTGGGCTTTGCAACACCGATTGCGTAGGAAAGCTGGATTTCACATTTCTTCGCAAGACCTGCGGCAACAATGTTCTTGGCAACGTAACGTGCTGCGTATGCGGCACTTCTGTCTACCTTTGTGCAGTCCTTGCCGGAAAAAGCTCCGCCGCCGTGACGTGCATATCCGCCGTAGGTATCTACGATAATCTTACGTCCGGTAAGACCTGCGTCACCGTGAGGTCCTCCGATTACGAAACGTCCGGTCGGGTTGATGAAGAACTTGGTATTCTCATCGATAAGTTCTTTCGGAAGAACGGGATCGAATACATACTTTCTGATATCTTCGTGAATCTGCTCCTGTGACACATCCTCGTCGTGCTGAGTTGAAAGAACGACAGCTTCAAGTCTTACAGGTGCGCCGTTTTCATCGTACTCAACGGAAACCTGGCTCTTGCCGTCGGGACGAAGATATTTAAGTGTGCCGTCCTTACGAACTTTAGTAAGCTGAAGGGCAAGCTTATGTGCAAGTGAAATGGGATAAGGCATAAATTCGGGAGTTTCGTCTGTAGCGTATCCGAACATCATACCCTGATCTCCGGCACCGGTATCAAGGTCGTCCTTAAGACTTCCTTCTCTGGCTTCAAGCGCTTTGTCTACGCCCATTGCGATATCAGCCGACTGTTTATCGAGTGCGACCATAACCGCACATGTATTGCCGTCAAAGCCTGTCTTCGCATCGTTGTATCCGATTTCGTTGACTGTCTCTCTTACGATTGCGGGAACATCAATCTGCGCCTTGGTGGTAATCTCACCGGTTACAAGAACAAATCCCGTACAGGCTGCCGTCTCACACGCAACACGGCTCATGGGATCCTGTGCCATGCAAGCATCAAGAATCGCATCTGAAACAGCATCACAGACTTTGTCGGGATGACCTTCGGTTACTGACTCTGAGGTAAATAATCTTTTTTCCATTCTGATTTCCTTTCCTTATAATTAATCGAGCCGGAGGGGTATCCCTCCTCTCGTCTCGCCGGACGTATGTTGCGAAGCAACTAAATTCCTTATACGGCCGTGTTAATAAAACAAAGTCCGCGGTTTTCGAACACGCGGACTCAACTTGCATCAAATCCTCTTATTGTTCGACTTGCTCGCTCAGGTGGGCACCTTCCTTTAAAAGGGGTTGCCGTGGCTTCTCAGGTCCTATGTACCTCCACCACTCTGAATAAGAGATTAAAATATATGAAATTAAAATCTTACTGCCTATTAAAAATACTCTATCAGACTGTTCTTGTCAACAGCAAATCTTTTATTTGAGAATGCTTATTCCAAATTCACGGATTTCCCCGTCTTTGCGGCATCGGATAATCAGTTTGTCCGAATCGTAATCGTTCGTCATGCTGACATATTCCAGTCCCACAATCTCGGGCAGGTCGAATTCCTCCTCGTTACCGTCGGCATCGTAGAGATCGCATCCCGTGATAATCTCCCGGCTTTCTTCATCGAGTTCGTACCTTACGTAGACGCTTTTACCGTCCGAACCCACATATCTCATGTGCGCCCCGCTTACGAGTGTTACCGGGTCTTTGGTATAATCGGTTTCAATCGCCATTGATGATACCGAAGAATAGTAAATTGAATATCCCGAGCCGAATTCCCTGTTTTCATCCGTCATGAAATCGTCCGGAAGGTAGTTTTTGTCAAATTTAATTCTGTAAGAATCTATATACGAAGTATAAATGTAAGCTATCGTATTTTCGCCGGTCAGCATCGCATACTCGTATGAGGAAGCGGCATTTTCAACGGCGATGTACACCGGAAAGTTAAACTTGCCTTCCGTGTCGCGCTTAAGTGTCTCAACTCTTTTACCGTATGTCTTATGAACATTCTCAAGGCGGTCGATTTCGCACTCGTAATCTTCAGGGCTGTAGGTGCATTTAAGATAGGTCTGCACGGTCGGCGAATTAAAAGTATCTCTGTAATAGTTATAGAATTCAACATCTGTTGCGCTCTCCGGAATTTCCTCCGGAAAGACTATGTACGCGGTATGAACATAGTTATTGCCCGCGAGCGTTTCTTCGTATTTATCGGCATTTCGCGTTATTTGGGCGGGTGAGCCGAATAAGAAAAGGTAAAAAACAACCACGAAGAATGTTGTCGCGGTAACAATTACCAGAACTGCCGCAATCAAAAATCCCATGAGGATTTTGCCTATTTTTCGTTTTTTATTCATTATATGTTCTCCCTGCCGGAGCATAAGTCCGGCTGTATGTTCGGATTAATTCGCAAGCGGCGATTCCTCGCCGTAAATGCTGAATGCTTCTCTCTCGGTTTCGAAATCGTAACCGAATCTGCCGTAATCTTTCGGCAGGAATTTCGTGTCAAATTCAAGTTCATAGCGGTCCGCGCTCTGAAGATAAATGTATCTGACGGTGTGATTCTCATCGTCGAGAAGTGCATACTCGTAAGCGATGTCATAGAGCATCGCATAGACGCACGGTAAAACACATTCCGTCTCCGAATAACCGCAACGGTCGCCCGTCTCCGGGTCCGTCACATTAAGAAGTCTGGTTTTCTCGGCCTCATACTCCGCTTCGTCATATTTCATTTCAATGTAAATCCGGCAGTTCGGATAGCCCTTCGAGCCTTCAACCCGGTAGACGTATTCGTCCGGATTTTCCGGAACGTCAGCCGGTAAAAGAAGCAGTTTCGAGGCGAGGTAATAATCTTTCTCACCCGCATAGGAAACTTCCGCTGGATCTGCGGCGCTTATGTCGAGTTTTGACGACGAACCCGCTTTAATATACGAATAAACGGTAAGCGCTACGGGAATGCATAAAATGATTACGATTCCGATGAGAAATCCTGTCAGTTCGTAACGTCTGGCTTTAAGCATTCTGACTATTTTTTTGTCATTTTTCTTTGCAGCTGCGGCTTCAGCCTTTGCTTTCGCATCGAATTCTTCGGCGTACTTCGCGCATTCCGGGCACTTCGCCAGGTGCGCTTTCACGAATTCCGCCGTCTTCTCATTGAGAAGCGATTCGCGGCTTAGCGGGTACAGGTCTTTTACCACGCTGCAGTCGTTGTTAGGTTTCAATATTCTGTCTCCCTGATTCATCTAAAAAAGAATAATATCAATAAATATCAGCGCGCACACTGCCACATTCAGAAGGATGTATCCGAATATGACGGCGAGCATCACGTTCACGAACCGGATTTTTCCGGGCTTCATCGCGGTTGAGCGGCTTACGCCGTGACCGGGACGTTCTTTTTCGCCGTTTTGCAATCCGGTCGGTCCGTTTTCAATCGTGCGATCCATGGAATCGTAAATTTCCCTGCAACTGCTGCAGTTTTTGAGATGTTCTACGACCAGCATGCCGGTCTCGTAACTCACCTGCCCGTCCAGATAGAGAGGGAGCAGGTCGGTAATTATTTCACAATCATATTCATTTTTCATGATCCAAAAGCTCCTTTCCCAATATCTGTTTGGCCCGGTAAAAAGTCACCCGCGCCCAGTTCTCGCTCTGACCTGTGATGTCGCCGATTTCCTTGAAACTCAGCTCGCCGGTCAGGCGAAGCATCATCACGTCGCGCATCGGCACCGGAAGTCCCTGAATCGACCGGTATATGGACAGTTTCGCTTCATTCTGTTCCGCGCTTGCTCCGGTATCCCCATCCCATGCCGGTTCCACAACATCGTCAAGGGGCACCTCGTTTCGCCTGCGTTTTTTATCCAAAGTCTGGTAAAAGACATTTTTAGCTATCTGACACAGCCATGTGGACATCTTACAGTCCCCGCGAAACGAGGAAATTTTACCGGTAGCACGATAGAAAGTCTCCTGCGTAAGGTCTTCGGACAAGTCAGCGTTTCCACCGGTCAGGGTAAAAAGATACCCATAAACCGTCCTGAAATACTGCTCATATGCCTCTTCGATATTCAACGTGCCACCTCCTTTCTGTATAGTAAGTCCGTCCTGACTGCGATTCGTTACAAGATAAGCAAAAAATTTTATATCATAGGCAATTCCTCCGGGAATTGGTTATCTCAAATATAATACTTCAGATTCTTCACCGTCATTGTGAATAGAAACATATTCTATTCCATCCTGATCAAATATAACACGGGCGGTTCCGCCCTCTTCCAAATACCAGTAATATTTAATGATTCCGGAGCCGGTTGTTTCGTACGGAGCACCGATACTGTTGATTACATCATCAAGTGAGGATGACTTGTCAACGTTTACAAAATAGTCGCGTGATGCTTTCACGCTTTCGGCTGACGAAGCGGCCGTATTCTCTTCTCCTGATGCAGTATTGGCTGTGTTGCATCCGGATAAAAAAGCCATAGCGGCACAACTAATAATAACAGGTACCAATAATAATTTTTTCATAATTTTTCTCCTCTATATGACAGAAATTAATCTGCTTCTATTTTATTCAATTCTTTTCCGTAAATAATTCCGTCTAACGTCTTCTCGTAATCATCGTCTATCAATACATACGGCAGCCCGTTTTCCGCGCATCCCTTCCGGAAGCTTTCATTATCTCTTTTAAGCAGTTCAATGGTACAATATCCGTCATCAATTCGGTCTTCAATGCAGTTTTCATATTTCATTATTTCGCCGTAATGCTCCGTGATGTATTTATCACTGAAGCATAAACAAATAAATTTAATATCCTGCAGGTATTCATTATCAAAATCTTTACGCCAGGTAAAAGGAACATAGCATCCTTCAACTATCAGATTCTGCTTGTTCTCGACAGCCGTTTTAATAATTTCCACGGTTACCGGCCAAAGATAATCCGTCAGTTCCTCATCGGGAGATTCCGGTGACAGCGTTGTATAACCGCTTCGAATCAGCCCCATCTTGATATGATCCTGGGAAATGTAAGGTATGTGAAGCTTCTCCAGCAGTTTCTGTGCACAGGCCGTTTTCCCGGAGTGTGTTGCACCTGTAATCAGAATAATCATATTTATATGTCCTCTCGTGAATTTTACATCGGAATTCTTGTTTTTTGTCATTCCCGATGTCTTTTTCTTTCTTGGTCGGAGTTTTTTACATCGGAATTCTTGTTTTTTGTCATTTCCGATGGTTTTTTCTTTCTTGGTCGAAGTTTTTCACATCGGAATTCTTGTTTTTTGTCATTTCCGATGTCTTTTTCTTTCTTGGTCGAAGTTTTTTACATCGGAATTCTTGTTTTTTGTCATTTCCGATGTCTTTTTCTTTCTTGGTTGAAGTTTTTTTTTTTTTTTTTTTTGTTTTTTGTCGTTTCCGATGTTTTTATGTTCTTTTGAAGAATTTTGTTTTTTTTT
>JAKSSB010000029.1 GCA_024403285.1 Lachnospiraceae bacterium
AAAGATGGAATTGCTCAAGAAGCTATGAGTAGCGAATTAAAAAAGATTGATTATTCCGGCATTAAAGATTTTAACGATGTTACGAATATATATGACTGGATGACATATTTGAATTATCAGGTAGAAATAATCTGGCCAAAGAACATGACCATGCCCAATTTGCAAAATGCTATCAATGTATTTGCATATTCACCTGAATTGAAAGAAATGGATATTTCAGAACTTGATGTATCCAACGCAACCGTTTTTAACGGTTTTATATCCGATTGTCCCAAATTGGAAAAGTTTTCATTCGGTAAACATCAATTTAAAAACGCTGTATCTTTTAGCGATTTCTTTGGAAGCGATTATTCACTTAAAGAAGTGGATATGAATGAGATTGATACTTCGAATGTGGTCGATTTATCTTATATGTTTGAAGATTGCAGAAGTATTGAATATTTGGATTTCTCTGATTTTGATACCGGAAATGTTGCAGATATGCATTACATGTTTTCAGGTTGTTCAGGCCTTGAAGAATTGGACCTTTCAAACTTTGATACCGCAAATGTTTCGTACAATTCTTACGGCAGCAACGGATTCTCCGCCATGTTTTTCGGATGTTCGTCATTGTCAGAACTGGATATCAGCAATTTCGATTGCAGTATTCCTTTCCCTTTTTCGGCTTTCACAGGATGCTCATCTCTTGAAACGCTTCATCTTCCCGCAAATATGGAGTTTGAATCAGACGATTGCTATTATCTTTACAACTCTGAGACCGAGGATTACGAAGAGCATTATATAGATGAACTTGCTAATCTTAAGACAATATATTACAGCGGTTCCAAAGCGAATTTTGAAAATCTTCCCAAATCGGAAAGAGCAGCAGCGTTACTCGATGATTTTATTATCGTGGATTTGGAAGAAGATATTACTCCCGATGAACCCGCTGATGCAAAAGTGGTTTACTGTATGAATGACGTGGAGACAAGCTATTTTCATGAGAGTACGGTAAGTGATTCCGAAAGAATCGCCGCAGCTAAGAAGTATGCCGATGATATGCTTTCGAAAGGTAAAAAAAGCGGCTTGTCGGATACCGGCATTTATATGGAATCTTTTATGTCAGGTGTTTCCTGGGATTTATACAACAACGGCCTTATTTATATTCACGGAACGGCAGTTATAGATAAAAATGCCTCTTCATATAATGCAGATGTTTTGGGAAAATCCCTCAATGAGTATGTAAAGGGAATCCTCTATGAAGTAAACGGAGGATATTCAATTTATGGAATAAAAGATTTCCCCAATTTGGAGGAAATAGTAATTTCTCCGTATATGGACGGAAGCGAGATATGTACTCTTTGGGATTCCAACAGTTGTGGTTCTGATTTCGAAAAGTTAAAAAGCATACATATATCATGCAATACCGGGGATTCGTTTTGGAATCTGGGCAGAATGCCTTCCGGAGACAGTGTGGAGGAAGTAATATTTGATGGCGAACTGGCAAATTCAATAACCGGATTTGAATCTTACTTTTGCCCGAAATGTAAAAAACTGGATTTGTCAGGCTTTACTACCTTAGATTCAGTTTCCTCAATTACAGGATTTTGCGCTAACAGAAATGACCCGATGGAAATAATATGGCCAAAAGATGTTTCGCTACCGAATCTTGTTAATGCTAACGGAGTTTTCTCCCGCAACAGTTCTTTTTCAGAACTCGATATTTCGTGTATTGATTTATCAAATTGTGAATACATGTCATATTTTGCCGGAGAGAATGATAATTTAAAATCATTTTCTTTTGGAAAGCAGAGTTTTAAGAAACCTGCGCAACTCAGTTCTTTCTTATGTGATAATCCTGCATTGAAAGAAGTCGACATGCATGAACTTGATACTTCCAATGTATATAGTCTGAGTGGTATGTTCCAGGAATGCAGAAGCCTTGAAAGCCTTGATTTTTCAAATTTTGACACCTCGAATGTTGCGTTAATGTGTTATATGTTTGAAGGTTGTTCAAGTCTTAAAGAATTGGATCTTTCTGATTTTGATACCGGTAGTGTCAATAATTATTCACGTATGTTTGCAGGATGCTCTTCACTAAAAGAGCTGGATATTTCAAATTTTGACAGTTCAGCACCGTTTCCTTTTTCTGCATTCACAGGCTGTTCGTCGCTTGAGACTCTTTACTTGCCTCAAAATACGGAGTTTGAAAGTGATGAGTGTTTTGGCCGATTTGATACCGAAGGAAATTATGAAGAACATTATATCGACGAGCTTTCTAATCTGCAAACCATATACTATTACGGTTCAAAGGAAGATTTTGAAAAACTTACCAAATCAGACAGAATAGCAGAACTTTTTGATGATTTTTCGGTAGTTTCAGCTGCAAAATCATCCAAAATGCCCAAGCATTCGGGAAAGGTTATCTACTGTTTGGGAAATGTAAGTTCTAAGAAGGAACCGGCACATGTATACATCAAAAAGAATAATCAGTTATCGGATATAACCATTGATTCTTCAAAGGAATACAAAGATGCCGATTCTTATAAACTGTATACCGCTTCCAAAGAAAGTTTTTACATCGTTGTTGAACCCGATCCTTCATGGGGAGCAGTGGAAAGTTATGAGCTTTTTTTACAGACAAAAGGAACAGTCAGAAAGTCTGAGAACAGGTATTTTACGTTTAGCAATGCCGGAGATTTGCGCGACTTTGTCAATCTTTACGGAAATGAATGGAATGACAATACGAAATTTGCCGTGAGAGTAGTCTTAAAAGATAAAAGTAAACCGGCCCCGGCGCCAATTCTTACCAGACTTTGCGTTTCCGATGTGTTCAAGGTTGTTTACAAATATCTCGACGGTGTAACAAACGATTCGGTTGAGTGGGTTAAATTCTCAAACAAAGAATCTTTTCTCTCACCGTCAGAACCGGTTCGAGCCGACTATGTTTTCAAAGGGTGGTACGAGAATAACTTTTACAATAATTATGAGTTTTTCTCTAAAGACAACGTCGAAAGACGAAAGAAGATTGACGGGGATATTATTCTGTGGGCAAACTGGAAAGCTACTTCTTTGAAATTCTCGGAAGATACATGGGGATTCAGTAATTCGAGCGCGTACTTTTGTCCTACTCGTACCGATGCAACCAAAGAGGTTAAGGATTCGTCGGGACATAATGTGTATCATTATGAAATTTACGATACCGATTACAGTAAGTTAGTTGGTCAGTATAAAAAAGATGAAGCTTTTTTTCGTGAAAAACGGTTTAAGCAGTGGAGCGGTTCCTGTTACGGAATGTCTGTAACAACCGTACTGAATTACTATGGCGATATTGATATTTCGCAGTATTCTCCAGGTTTTACCAACATGAGAAAAGTAACTTCGTTGGATGATTCAACGAGCGTGGTGACATCGGTTAAAACACCCGACGGTCCGATTTATACTCTTTCAACATCAAAGACCGAAAGTTTTATTAACTACTATTTGCTTTCGGAATATGCGAAGCCTTATTTCAATAAGTGGAAAGATAATTTGGTTACAAAAGATAAAAATGGCAATGTCATTTGTGATGCCCAAAAGATAAGCGAACGTATTGAGCAGATTATCAGTTATTTCCCTCTCGAAGATGTGGCTGTTCTTGATATCGAATTCTCTACTCAGAGCGCGCATGCGGTTTGCATTTACGATGTGACAAAAGAAGGCCCGGACAGATATCACGGATATATTTATGACTGTTCATATCCGAACAAACCTTACGATATCGTTTTTTACAAAGATTCTTCAGACGGTCTTTATAAAATGCAGGCTGATGAGTGGAATGCAAAATGGAATGAATCCTCCAATCATGGTGATATCATCCCTGAAGCTATTATAACCAGGGACGAAATTGTAAACGGCGTAGCCGATTTAAACGGTGGAACACCGGGTAATCATAATGTATCATCTGTTATGTCTGTTGACGGAAACGATAATGACGAAGAAGTTTACGAACTTACAACCAGCTACGGTAACTTCACCATCTCAGACGGAACAAACACCGCCAAGGTTGAAAACGGATGGTTTGTTTCTAATGATCTGGGTGCAACTGCATACGGAAATAAGGCAGATGTTGTTTCCGAAATACCTGAGTATGTATTTGCTCTTCCTGTTCTTGCAGACGGTAAGGAGTATACGATAACTCAGGATTCGAATGAAGAGTATGAATCAAATACTACCTTATACTACGATGATGAGAATGACGGTTTCTTCGTCTGGGTTTCATCTGAAGAAGACGGTACTGTTAAGATTGATTCAAAAGGCAAGGTTGTTACCAAATTCGACGCTTCAACCGGGCAGTACATAAGTGTTGCATATAATTCACTTGATGCAGAATGGTCGGCAACCGAAATTTTCGGTACCGATACCGGAATGAGCATCGGCCAAAGCGGTGATACTGTTAGTGTTGATACCGACACCGATAACGCCAAGTTAAATGTAACTGTTGCCGGAATGATTAACGAGCTTCTTTTAGAGGATGTAACAGTTCCTGCAGACGGAATCGTAATCTCAGAAGATGACAGTTCGAAATGTATTATCTCCGATACCAACGGAACAGAGATTACATCCGGTTACTTCGGTTACTGCGTAATCTTCGATTCAAACGGAGGATACGAAGTACCTACAGTAAAAAATGTTGTTTCGGGCTCAACGATTGATAAACCCGCCGATCCCGTAAGACCGGGCTATATATTCAAGGGCTGGTATAAGGATAATGAACTTAAGTCACTTTGGGATTTCGGGAATGATACTGTTACGGCAGACACTACTCTTTATGCAGCATGGGAATATGATGCGTCCGCTTATAAGACCGTAACCTTCCAAATGCCATCCGGTAACACTCAGAGATTAACTCTTTTATCCGGAAGCAAACTGACGGAAGATATGTGCCCGACGGTTGACGGTACGGAAGATGTTGAATGGTATAAAGATGAGTACGGAATTAATGAATGGGATTTCGAAAATGATACGTTAACTAAAGACATTACTCTTTACGCATTCACACCGGAATGTACTGTATCATTTGTGACAGGCTGCGATACTGTTATTGATCCGGTTGTTGCGCAAATCGGTTCGTTAATAGCCAAACCCGGAGCCCTTTCCGTTAACGGTCAAACATTCTGCGGCTGGTATGCAGACGAGTCATATGCAACAGAATGGGATTTCTCCGAGGACGCAGTCGAAGGCGATATGACACTTTACGCAAAGTGGAGCGGAAACATTATCGATACAAAAGAAAACGATACATTAATCAGTATCGAGCTTTTGAATCCTAACGGTTATTCATACACCGGAGCACAGATTAAACCGGCAATCAGAGTCTATGATGACAATAAAGTTTTAGCTGAAGGAACAGACTATAAGGTTACTTACAAAAACAACGTAAACGCTTGTGATATTGCAACAACGACACTTGCGGACAGTAAGAAACCGCAGGTAATTGTACAGGGTATCGGAGCTTATAAGAGCGCGAAAAAACTTACTGAATTCTTCTCAATCAAAGTCATCGACATGAAGGATTTATCTTACGATGTTCCTTCGGTTGCAGCTGCTAAATCGGGCTCCAAACCGCAGTCGGTAAAAGCAACCGTAAGAAACGGAAACTCAACGATTTCTTCCAAACTCTATACGATTAAGTATTATACCGATGCAGAACTTAAGACAGAGGTTAAAGGCCTTACGAAAGAGGGCACCTACTTCGTTGTATTTGAAAGTAAGAATAGTAACATTTCAGGTGTAAGCGATGTTTTCGAAGTTAATGTTGTTTCGTCATCACTTGCTGTTTCGAAGATGAAGGTAACACTTAATAAGAACATCAAATGTGAAGAAAAAGCTTTAGGTCGTGACGAGACAATCGCAAAGATTGTTAAGAAAGCAGCACTCGGTAAAGATACTTACATTTCGAACGCAGACTATGAAACATTCTTCAATATCTTCAAAGTAAGCATTAAGGATGAAAACGGAAGCACATATACCGGAGGCGGAATCGGAAAAGCTCTTTTAACCGCCGGTAAAAAAACAATGACAATCACCGCATTCGATGAAAATGCAAAGAATTACACAGGAAGTATTTCCGTTAATTTCACCGTAAGCGGTAAAAAACTTAATTCAAAAGACTTCAAGGTAACATATGATGAGACCGCAGCTAAGGCTATTACTTCATCCGCTTATACAGGCAAATCAAATCTGCCTAAGATTGTATCCGATCTTAAAGTAAACACGGACTACAAAGTAACTTACCTTAAGGGCAAAGAGTCACTTTACGGTTATGAGATTAAGGATGCCGGCACCTACACAGCCGTAATTACCGGTATCAATAAGTACCAAGGAACTGTTAAGTGTAAATTTACAATCAAACCTCTTAACGTCGCAAATGCATACGCAGACGGAAACACAGTGATTGCGGTAAGTGATGTGCCCTTAAGCCCGGCAGGATCGAAGCCTGAAATAAGCGTAAGTCTCACAAGCGGAGAAGATACATTCAATCTCATTGAAGGAACCGACTTTAAGGCAGCTTTTTCAAACAATAAGAAAGCTTCTCCCGACGGAAAGTTTGCATCGGTTAAGTTAACCGGTATCGGAAACTTTGCGGGAACAATCAAAGGTGACGGAGTAACGGAAAAAGACAGTACAAAAGCTCTTAAAAAAGGAATTGCCAAAGAACTCAATTTCAAGGTTACTCCGAAGGATATTTCTTCAAACGATGTAAGTCTGACGGTATCAAAGATTAATTATGCAAAGAGTGGCGCTTTTAAAGGTGTTTCCTTATCACTAACGGATAACGGTGTGAAGATTTCCGCAAAGGATTACACGACGACTGCAACCGAAGCGGAAGGCTTGATTACACTTACAATCACCGGAAAAGGAACAAACTATACGGGAAGCAGAGTAGAAACGATTCCCAATACACTTATCTCCGTAAGCGATGCAAAGAAAGTAAAGATTGCAAGAGTAAGTTCGGATAAGATTTACTATACAGGAGAAGCCATTAATCCGGCTGTTACGATAACCGATGCGGCAGGAAATGACATCTCGGATAAGGTAATCGTAACATACGGAGAGAATACGAAAGTCGGAACCGGCAAGATAACCGTAACCGGCGACGTGTCGAAGGGCTATATCGGTAAAAAGACTGTGACGTTTGTTATTTTACCGAAATGGGCACAGTGGCTGTTTAAATAGAATGTTTCTTGTGAACTTCAGTAATACATGGTAAAATAATTTGTTGTGGTTTGCCGATTTTGGTCTTGTGAGAAACATGTGGGCCAAGTCGGCAGACTTGTCATATTTCCAAATCAGATAGACAATGAGGTAATTTAATGTTACAGGATTATATGCAGGCGAAGAAAATGGGACTCGACGCAGTCAAAAAGGCCTTGAAGAACGGAACTTCTCCGTATCTTCCGGTACTTGATTCTCTCGAAGAAATCAAGGAAGCCAGGGGACGTGTTGCGCTCGGAGTTCTTGAGCTCCCTTTGAGCAGGGTGACAGGCAATAAAACGGAAGGCAGAAACAATGCTTTTGCCAATAACTTTATGCCGATTCTGCATGAGTCTACGGAGTTCGCATCCAAGTGGATATCACTTTATGATTCGTATATTGCCAAGGGTATTCTTTGCCCGATAGAGTGCTTCGAATATATGAATCAGTACTACGTTTTGGAAGGCAACAAGCGTGTCTCCGTTTCGAAGTACGGCGGCAGCGTTTTTATCCCGGCGAATGTTACGAGAATTCTTCCCGTCAGAACGGATGACCCCGAAGTGGTTGCATATTACGAGTATCTTAAATTCTTCGATGTTACGCAGAATTATCTTATTGTTCTGAATACTCCGGGCGAGTACGAGCATCTCGCCGAAGTTCTCGGACAGGATCTTGAGCATCAGTGGCCCGAGGATTTGAAGAGAGACTTAAAAGCCGCATTTTTCATTTTCCAGAAGAACTGCAAGGCGATTATGAAGGATGCCGATGACCGCAGCGTCAGCAGCGCATTCCTTTCGTATCTTTCGGTTTATCCGATGAACTCTCTTTTCGATATGTCTGACGATCAGATTGGTAAAAGACTTAAAATGGCGAAGCAGGAGCTTCTTGCCGACAATGACGTTGAGAATATCGAGTTCCTTGAGAAAACTCCCGAAGTCACCGAGAAAACAGGTGTCCTTACGAGCATTTTCTCCGGTGCGAAGAAATATACGCAGTCCAATCCGTTAAATGTCGCTTTTATTTTCGAGTCGCAGGCAAGTGCCTCAAGAAGATGGCTTGACAGTCATGAAGCAGGCAGACTTTATGTGGATGAGAATACGGGCGACAATGTCGTAACGAACGCATATTACGCAGAGGACGAAGGCGGAATTGACAGCGCAATTCTGGAAGCGATTGAAGATCGTAATGAAGTTATTTTTACCGTGTCACCCGATATGATGGCGGATACGGTCAAATTCGCAATAGACAATCCGGGAATTAAATTCCTCAACTGTTCAATCGGACAGCCGCACCCGCTTGTTCGAAGTTACCACGGCAGGCTTTACGAAGCTTCGCTCTTAAGGGGTATTCTTGCCGCCAATACTCTTTTACAGAAAGGTGTCAAAGAGGGCGAGAGGAAAATCGGATATGTTGCAAGAAACATGACCAATACCGGTATTGCAAGCATTAATGCATTTGCAATCGGTGTTTCGATTATGGACCCCGGATGCAGAATTTCGCTCAAGTGGCAGATGCCCGGACATGCATGCGATTACCGTAATGAATTTGCTAATGAGAATATTACAATTTACGCCGATGTCGAATATTCGAACGTTTACGGCGATATAAACCGTCCCGGTGTTTTCTCGGTGGAAGAGAATACAATTAAATTCCTCGGCGCACCTTATTACAACTGGGGCAAATATTACGTCCAGATTGTAAACCACCTTCTGGAAGGCGGCTGGAACAGTAACGATGCCATGGGCAATGTTGCAACAAACTACTGGTTCGGTCTTTCAACGGAAGTTGTCGATATCATCACGGCAGCAGATCTTCCGTACCAGACGAACAAGCTTTTATCATATTTCAAGAATGCGATTGTAAGCGGTGGACTTGATCCGTTCTCCGGCGAAATCCATTCCAAAAACGGTCTTGTAAACGAAGGCTCATCGAAACTTTTCGAAGTGGCGGATTTGGAAGATGACGCGATTAAGGAAGGCAGAATTGCGACGATGGACTGGCTCAATGAGAACATTGACGGGGCGTTTCCCGACAGTGACGGAGGAAACGAATGAAAATTCTTGTTGTCTCGGATGAAGAGTCAAGAGCCTTGTGGGATTTCTACACTCCCGACAAACTCGAAGGTGTTGAAATGATTCTCGCCTGCGGTGATTTGAAGGCCGAATACCTTGAATTTCTGGTTACGATGACGAACCTGCCCCTTTTCTATGTTGCGGGCAATCATGATAAAAAATACGTTCAGTATCCGCCGGAAGGCTGTGTATGCATCGATGACAAGGTTGTTTCATACAAAGGAGTGCGAATTCTGGGACTCGGCGGTTGCATGAGGTACAAGGAAGGTCCGTACATGTATACCGAGAATCAGATGCGTTATCGTATCAGAAAAGTATCCGGCAGAATACTTAAGTATCGCGGCGTCGACATTCTTTTAACCCATGCGGCAGCACGCGGATACGGAGATATGAACGATTTGCCGCATTTGGGATTCGAGTGTTTTAACTCGCTTCTTTACAGTGTCAAACCGGCGTACATGCTTCACGGCCACGTGCATTCATCATATCGCGCGGGCAGATTTCAGCGCATTATGAAACATCCTTCGGGAACAACAATCATTAACTGTTTTGAGAAGTATATTTTCGAATTTGATGAAACGCAGAGGAACAAGGTTCCGTTCGGAGAACTTTGCAGAAATCTGTTCAAATTAAATCCCGGTCTTCAGCCAAAAACTGCCGGGCATGCTTCGCCGAATTCCGAGGCCGGGCCTAAAGCAGACATTAAATCAAAAGAACCGAAAAAGGCTGTTAAAACTGAACAACCGAAAACTGATAAAAAATAACAATACCGGATTTCCGGAAAAGGAGGAACTAAAAATGGGTGTAAATTCAATTGATGCAGAGGACGATCAGTTCGCATATCGCTACGATACGCAGCTTCTTATCGACAGAAGAGACAAGGATCTCGACGAGGATGAGATTTCCGATTACATCACTGAGAATTTCGAAGGCAACAGCCTTATCGCAGCAGGCGACGAAGATCTTATCAAAATTCATTTTCATACAAATGAACCCTGGAAGATTCTTGAGTACTGCAACACTGTAGGCGAGATTTACGATATCGTTGTCGAAGACATGATCAGACAGGCTGACGGTCTTCAGGGTTAAAAATATGTATTCCGATTCAGTGATCGGTTTTTCGACACCTGCAACCGACTGGAACGAAGCGCTTCCGATAGGAAACGGCCGTCTCGGCGGCATGATTTTCGGAAAGCCGTACACGGAGTTAATTCAACTGAATGAGGACAGCGTCTGGTACGGAGGATTCCGTGACCGAAACAATCCGTCCGCTCTTACGAATCTGCCCGAAATACGCAGGCTGATTTTCGAAGGCAGGATTAAGGAAGCCGAGAAACTCTGTGCACTGGCACTTACCGGTACACCGCCCGAAATGCGTCACTACGAGCCGCTGGCGAATCTCTATATCGATTTCGACGGCCCCTCGACACCGGTTACGGAGTATGAGAGGAAGCTTGATATTTCAAACGCCGTAGCAAGTGTTTCGATGGTAAAAGACTCGATTCGCTATCGCAGGGAGTACATCGCATCGTATCCGCACGGGGTAATTGCAGTTTACATAACTTCAGACAAACCGGGAAGCGTTTCTTTTCACACAACACTTGCCCGTAACAATGCAACATGGGATTATGCTCCGTTTGACGAGCAGGTATACAGGCATCCCGATTACGATTCTTTTACCGACTGTGTTAAAGCGGTGGACGGCGATACGCAGATTATCACCGCGACACTCGGAGGAAAGGGAGCCGTATCTTTGTGCTGCGGTCTGAAGATTGTGCTTCCGGGGGAAGGAGAACTTAAGCAGATAGGAAGTACCGTGCTTGTTTCGAATGCGGACAGCGCACTTATTCTTCTTACGGCCGATACAACTTTTCGCAAGGCAAATCCCGCAGAGAGCGTTCTTTCGAGACTTTCGGATGTGAGCAGACTGACATGGCAGCAGATTAAGGAAGAGCATATCAGAGATTATGTAAACCTGTATAGCCGTGTGAGTTTAAAACTTGGTTCCGGAAATGTTGCAGCTGCACAAGCTGAAACGCTGACTGCCGGGGAAGAAGTTACAAAAGTTTCCGGTGACGGAGATTTTCCGGAAGTAAGATACTTCAACTTCGGGCGTTACCTTTTGATTTCATCGAGCAGAGAGGGTTCGCTTCCCGCGAACTTGCAGGGCATCTGGAACAAAGATTTCAAGCCGATGTGGGACAGCAAGTACACGATTAACATCAATCTTGAGATGAATTACTGGCCTGCGGAAGTTTGTAACCTGAGCGAATGTCACACTCCGCTTTTTGAACTTATCGAGAGGATGAAGCCAAACGGCAGGGAGACTGCAGATAAGATGTACGGCTGTCGCGGCTTTATGGCACATCACAATACGGATATCTGGGGCGACTGTGCTCCGCAGGATATGTGTTTAAGCTCGACTTACTGGGTGATGGGAGCGGCGTGGCTGTGCCTTCACATCATGGAACACTACCGTTATACCGGAGACGAAGAATTCCTCAGACTTGAATATCCGACGATGAAAGAAGCGGCGGAATTCATTCTTGATTATCTTGTCGAAGACGGTGAATATCTTGTCACATGTCCGACACTTTCACCGGAGAACGAATATGTGCTTCAAAACGGTGAGCACGGCGTCATCTGCAAGGGTGCGGCGATGGACAACCAGATAATCAGGGAACTTTTTACCGCATGTATTGATGCTTACGGGATTCTGTATGAGGAATCGGACGAATTTACGGAAACGCTTAAGAAGACACTGAATCGAATCGCACCGGTCAAAGTGACTAAAGACGGGCGAATTGCCGAATGGAACGGAGAGGAAAGGGAGACCGATCCGGGACACAGACACATTTCGCATCTTTTCGCACTTCATCCGGGAACGCAGATTACGAGAAATAATCCGGAACTGATGGAGGCCGCTTCGAAGACGATTATGAAGCGACTCGAAAACGGAGGCGGACATACCGGCTGGAGCAGAGCCTGGATAATCAATATGTGGGCGCGTCTCGGAAACGGCGAAGAAGCGTATGCAAATTTAAAGGCGCTTTTGACGAAATCAACGCTTCCGAATCTTCTGGACAATCATCCGCCTTTCCAGATTGACGGAAATTTTGGCGGATGCGCGGGAATTGCGGAAATGCTTTTACAGAGCCACGACGGGGAAGTAAATCTTTTACCCGCATTACCGAAAGAATGGCCCGACGGCGAAGTTAGGGGACTTTGTGCGCGGGGATTCGTAACCGTCGATATGAGATGGAATGAAATGAAACTAAAGGGCGCCTCGATCAAAGCACTGAGGGATACGGAAATAACGGTGCGATATGAGGCTGAAGTGTACCGGCTGAAACTGAAGGCCGGAGAAAAATGGGATTACTGAAATGAGTATTGAGAATTTCTCTTTTGTAGGGTCATTGGGGGCCAAAGAAGAAACGGCGCTTGCTGCCGTTTATGACAAAAGTATTGAGAACTATGCAAAATGGACGGGAGAAGAAGGCGACGCAGGAAGAATAATGCGTGCGGCCAAAGACTGCGAAGGCGGTGTGCTTTACTTCCCGAAGGGAACTTACAAGATTGACAAAACCGTGGAAGTTAGCGGAACCTGCTCGTTCCTTCTCCACAAATCGGCTGTTTTCAAGGCGACTGCGGAAATGGATTATGTTATAAGAATCGATGCTTCGGCATCGGCACCGGGGATGACTGAAGAAGACGGTCATCTGACACCTTCGGGTGAGTACGATTCCGAGGACTGGAATATGTTTTTTACCGGCGGAGTGATTGACGGCGCGGGAATGGCGGGCTGCATGTGCCTTAACAGTTTCAAGCACTATACGCTTCGTGACGTGTCATTCAGAAACGGTTTAAGATACGGTCTCAAAATCGAGGACGAGGGCAGCACATGGACGTACGAACTGATTGCGCAGAATCTTTATTTCAAGTGCACGATGCCCGGACTTCACGGAAACGTCGGCGTCAGCTCAAACGGCGGGGACAGTCATTTCATCGACTGCATTGTCGTTGACTATACGAAGGGCTTTGAACTTCTCGGCGGCGGTTCCAACCGTCTTACGAGATGTCATGTCTGGGGAGGACCGATTCCTCCCGCCAAAGAGGGCGAGCTTCCCGAGATGCTTGTGGATTCGGTCAACTACGAACTGGATTCGGTCGACGCACTTCTGACCGACTGTTACGCAGACACCGGAATGACAGGATATCTGATTAAGAAGCCGACGAGACTTATCGGCTGCAGTTATTTCAACAATTATACTTACAAAATGGACAATGTAACGGTAATCGATCACCAATCCGGCGCACTTGTCGTGAGCAACTGTCTTTTCAGAAAGGACAGCCCGAATGCGACTCTTTATAAGGGCGACAAGACAAATGTCATCTGGCGCGACAATATGCTGACCGGCGGAATGGTTTACTGACGGTACTTTATTTATGTGCAAAAAAACTTTTACCAAAATTAAGGAATCTCTGAGCAGAGTTAAATGGCTGCCTGTGGCTGTATGCGCAGGCATCTTTGTTGCGCTCTGCTTTTTCTTCATGTATGCGCATCCGATGTATATTTACGATACGGACGACTGGATGTATGCGGCGCGCTCGAGGCTGGGAATTCCCATTCCGGGCTACTGGAACCCGACGAGAGTCCTGCCTGAAGTACTGATGCCGCTTGCCGCGGAAATGGGAATCGGGCTCATTATGCCTTTTACCGGCGATTATTTCGGCTCGATTGAAATCGCCTGCGCACTGTTTCTGTGCATACCTGCGACAATTTATATTGTGATGCTTGCGAATTTTGCCAAAAGAGAGTTTAAACTCGGTAATGCGGTTGCATCAGGAATTATGGTTTTTGCGGCAATTCTGCAGTTTATGCCGTTTTATACAGAGTATTTTAAACATGCCCACATGTTCTATGCGAACAATGTGACCTGCGTATTCTTTTATGTTATTTCCGGAATCGTAAACGCGATTCTTATGTTTATCCTCTGGAAGAACGAACACATCAAATGGTCGGACAAAGAGCACCTTATCAGACACGGTCTTCTGATTCTGCTCATTTTCCTTGCGCTCAACTCGAATCTTTTCCAGAGCATTGTTTCGATGGCTTTCGTCGGATGCATTCTGACCGAGCGCCTTTGCGGAGCTCTTTTTAAAGACCGTGAGACCAAACTTATATTAAGGGTAAAAGATTTCGTCAAAACAAATCTGGATTACCTTGCCATGCTCGTCTGCTGGTTCGGTGTGCTTAGTCTCGAAGGCACGGGCGGAAGAGCCGAACTGGGAAAAGAAAACCTTTTTGCGGAGATTCCTCAGACGTTGAAATTCTTTAAACAGGCTTGCAGGCACATGCATGTTTTCTTCCTGGCAGCAGTTGCCGGAAGTATTGTATTTGCGCTGGTTGTGTACATTTTGACCAGAACGGTCAAAAAGGAAAATTCCGATAAAGAGAAGACTTTTATGAAGAATTTTTTGCGCCAGATTTTCTGCCTTGTACTGACATTCGTATTCATTATTCTTTTATGCGCGAAGGTGAATCCCGGATACATTAAACTGACATCGGTGCTTTGGGGAATTGTATTCTACGTAATGTTGATAATGATGAACTGCATCGGCTACTGCCTGTCGAAAATTCCTTATCTTGCGTTTGCGATACCCCTGATTTTGTTCGTTTTGTGCTCGGAATTTGTTGTGACGAGAGATGATTACGGCGACATATACGACTGGCCCGAGACGATTAAGCAGATAGATGAGGATATTCTTTCGCAGGTGCTTGACGCCTACGAACGCGGTGAAAAAGAAATAGTGGTTCATGTGCCGGACTGCGGCGCTCCGTACTGGCCGTTTGACACGGTCGGTTCCGGCGGTGAGAAAATTGCGACGACGCTGTACCGTCACGGTTTCACCGATGAAATTCTTAAAATAACACTTGTTCCGGATACCGCAATAAACGAGAAATACAATTATTCATAATAACTGTTCGGGTTAATTCCCGGGCAGTTTTTTTTGCCCCTGTTTTTATGCCACAATTTTTATGTCTTTGTATCTGTGCCCTTTTTGTATCCTTTGGTCTGATATATTAACCTCAATGTAAGATCGGATAGCTTATTTACATGCATCCGTTATTTGAATTCGTTATTATAATGTCCACGGAAACGACAGCGGACATTCCTTGAGACAGGGGGTTTTATATGAGATACGATACTTCTGAAAGACAGGCAAGAGCAAAGGGAAAAGCAAGCGGATTGAAGAATATTGACGAAAAGCTTGTTCCGACCAACAGACAGTTCTATAACGACCTTTTTGAGCATATGGAACTGGATTTCAGTATGGTCAGCGGCCAGTATGAATATACGGAAGGCATACAAACGTATATAGTCCACAACAGAAAGGCTGAATCTTTCAAAGCGTATAACGCAGTCCTTGATTATTATGTGCGTAGATTCGAAGGTCTTCTTAACGATGTTTCGAAAGCGGAAGAAGAATTCAATGCGGCCAGAATGCATCTTGACGAGGTAAAAGAAACAATTGAACGTGAAAACGAGCCTCAAAAGGAAGATGAGGATATCGTTGAAGAAGAAGGAAACATTAACAGCGAAGTAATCGATGAAGAAGGAGAAATTGAAACACATATTGACGAAAGACTCCGGATGGCGCAGGACGAACTTGACGCGGCAACTGAAAGACTGGCCAATTGTAAAAAAGTATTGGAAAACGAACCCAAAAATGCAAATACCAAAACTCTTTTGAATGAAGTCAGGTTCAAAGATTCCGTTTTCTATAAAGGCAATTATCCTTACGATGAGCGCGAATTCGTCAATAAATATGTTGCGGATAAGTTTTTTAAGGATTACGGTGATGTGTTTAAGCAGTCTTTTACCGTTGAAAGTCTGGAATTTCTTAAACATAACAGTGCCAAAATGAACAAGCTTTACGGCGATGTGAAATTCATTGTTGATTCAAACGCAATGGATTCGGAGAATTACAATCTTGCCGATCCGGATTTTGTGGAGGACATTGCGGAATTTGTTCCGACAGGAGAAATGATTGTTTCCGATATCGCAGAACGCAACCGCGTCGGAATGAACAATATTTCCGGATATGAGGCAGTGGCGAGACTCCTTGAAAAGAGTGGTTTGCCGATGGATGTCGCAAACGACCATAAACGCCTTAATACCTATGTGCGTCTCTTCGACGAGGCCGCGAAAGTAATCGAAAGCGGAAATGACATAAGCCCGCAGACTGTGGTTGCGCATATTGACAATCTTTTAACCGATCCCGAACAGAGAAGGGCAAACGAGAATCTTTCAAAGATAACTCCCGGAGATTTCAGAATGGCAGATTACGCTGCCTTCAAAAAACGTCTGGGTGAGATTTACGAGAGTGGAAATCCTCACGAAGAAATGGATAAATTGAGGAGCCAGATTGCGTATATCCGCGATGTTTCCTATGCGGATTCCACGCGTGAAAAACGTGATATTTCAATGTCATTCTTAAAGCCCGAAGAGTTTCGCAAGGCTTACGGAGAAGAAATCCCGGAATTTGTCAGAGGCATTGTAAACGGTGAAAGAATCAGCATTCCGGACGATCGGACGCTCGGCAGAAATATTGATGATGCGGCAATTTCGCTTTTCAAGGATTTGGATGAGCGTAAGCGAAACGGTTTTTCTTTTACCCCCGACCGTATCAGAGTCGATAAAGACGGAGAACCGATAAAGAGCGATGATGCTGTGTTGAAAGCGATTGAGACACTCGGCACGAGAAATCTGATAAGCAAAGAGGAACTCTCAAACGAAATTGGTAGCGTAGGCACGGCAACACCTGCGGAAGTGGAGCGCGTGCTTCATGGAAGAATTAAAGAGCACACGATGAAAAAAGTGTCGCTGATGCAGCTTAGAACCTTTATTTCGGATAATTACAATGCGTCTGACAGCAGCAAAAAAGCTGCTTTCACAGATAAAATCAATAACATAGTAAGTGCAAAGGACTCCCAGAAGAAAACACTTATAGCCGCATTGGGCTCGGACTATTACAAGCAATCGGTTTATCGGGTTGATAACGATCCGGAACTTGACGCACTCTACATGGAAGAATTCCGTACTTTTACCGCATACGAGCCCGAAGATTCCGAATTCAACGACTCCGATTACGGCGAATACAGACTTACGTTCGGTCATTTTGTAAAAGAGGGCGGAGAATTCAGTAAATTCTTAAATCGTGATGACGTTACGTCGGGAAGCATTCTTTCTGTTATTGATGACGAAATTGCGAAAGAAACCGAAAAAATCGAAACCATGGTTGAACTTCGTGACAATCTGGTTTATTCCTCGGACTTCAAATATGAGGAAGTTCAGGACTGCTTTGACGCGCTCAGAGGCAAATTCTCGGATATCCGCAAGAAATTTGATTCGGTAAAAGAAGGTCGAAATTCCAAAGATTTCGAGAAATTCAAAGGCGCTGTCGAAGCACTGGATAAATTTGAAAACAGTGCAAACGGAACCAAGGATATAGAAGGTGTTATTTCTCTTTTTAAGAATCTTGAAGATGAAGCAAGAGGTTATAAGGCTGCAAAAGACAGGGGAACACTTCTTTTCAATGCACGTTTTCTTGAAAAGTGGCAGATCAGATACGATCTTTCGACGGAGTTTGCGGATTTCAGTAAGGAAGCACAGGAAATTCTCGACCGGATGAAACAGTATGATATTGATGCCAATAAGCCGGAAATCCAAAAGGACGAAGACGTCGTCGAAGATGAGAAAGAATCGGAAAATGCTCCCGATGCGGAGAAGACCGAAGCATTAAAAGAGGAAATTGCCGAGGCGGAGAAGGAATCAGCTGAAAGTGAAGAAGCGAAGGAAAACGAAGAATTAGAAGAGGAAATTGCCGAGGCAGAGAGAGCAGCGCAAGCGAATATCCTCGATGCGGCAGTTCCGGAGGCGGAAGTGTCCACATCGGAAAGAGTTTCGGTTATTGAGAATTCGGAACTCCATCCTTCGAGCGCAAGACTTGTTTCGATGTCAAAAGATCCTTTCGACAAACTGATAAATCAGTATCTCGATCCTGCAATCAGGGAAGTTGCGACAGGTGACAAACTGTTCGATTATCTTACTGTTGACGGCAAATCTGTCAACAGTCTGATTCCGAATGCGACAATTGATGAAAAACGTAAATATTTCATGGATGTTCTGGCCAAATACGGAACACTGAATGTTAAGAAGACCGGCGAGAACGGTGAATTGTCAAGCACGGTATACAACCGCGAAGAATTATTCAAGACCGAAGGAATTAAAGATTATACCGAAGCTTATAACGTCGAATCCGAGAATTTCAGAAAATCTCTTCATAATTCGCAGAATACGGTAGAAGATAATAACGAACAGGCTGAGGAATTGAATGAAAACGAGAATTCAAATTCTGAGGAGTCGGCAGAACAGACTAACTCTCAGGAAGAGACGAATTCTGCGGAACAGGCGGAATCGGAAAACGCAGATTCCGAACCCGAGGAGATGCCGGCAAATGAAGAGCAGGTTCAGTCGCCGGCAAACGAAGAGCAGGCTCAGACGCCGACAGGTGAAGAGCAGGTTCAGGCTTCAGCAAATGAAGAGCAGGTTCAGTCGCCGACAAATGAAGTGCATGAGTCGGAGCAGATAACCGATGAGCAGGGAAGCGAGATCTCGAATAATGGAAATGAATCTGTACGCGAACGAATTTCCTTGAGTGATTTGGAAGATGACGATAAAAAACCGGAGAAGAAGACTAAGAAAGTAACCGAAACGAATCCTCAGAAAGAGAAGACACCGAAGGAGCTTCCGAAGAATCTTTATTCGAATCATATTTATGAGTTTGTTAGTCCGCATAGTAATCTGAGAGATTATCCGGAGATTATCAATAACGGAAATTTGGAAGAACTGAAAGCATTCCGCGATGAAATGAAGAAATCCCGTGATATCTTTTCCGAATGGGATATCGGCCATATAGAGGGAAGAATTCGTGGCACGGAGGTGCTTAATTCACTTGAAGCAAGCCGTCTTACCAACAAAAAAGCACCGATTGAACCTGTGAATGACGGTGTGAATGTGATGATTAACATCGATCAGAATGAATTCCAGACTTCGGCAAACGGATGCTGGTCGGTTTCAATGGGTATGCTTCTTAAGAGCAGGGGCGTCGATATTCCGCAAAGCTGTATCAGAAGTTTCCGTCCCGGCAAAGACAAAGAAGATGCTAAAAAGATGTACAATTCTTCGAAAGAGTCTATGAAGCAGCTTAATACGGATACGGAGTCGAATCCTTTCGAAAAGGCCGATCTGGTCGGAAAAGTTCTTCCGAACACGGGCATGAAAGCCAAGAAGATGACCGTTCGGGATAACGATTTGTTTAAGAATTCTTTTATGACGGCCGTCAGGGAAGCAATCGAGAAGGATAAATCGCCCGTTTCAATGCTTTTGGTCAACCATTTTGTAACCGTAGTGGGCGCCGGTAAAAGAATTGACAAGAATGGAAATAACGTAGACTGCATATACTTCAAAAATTCTCTGGCAGATTCGGAAAGACCGATAGAAAAACAGAACCCGAATCAGACATACTATATGGATGTGGACACGCTTGCGAAGACTTACTCCAATGCAAGTCTTGATTTGGTATGGTTAAAAGATATTGAGTTTACACCCAGGAAAGGTGTTAAACAAGTCATTGACGCAAAGTACGATTTCCTTACGTATGATGAGACCGGTAAGGTTTCGCAGGATGATAAGGTGCTGGAGGCAAATTATAGTAGCAGTGTAGAACTTTCTCCCGGATTAAAAGATGAGATGTTAAAATCTGAGGATGATGTTACCTTTATACGCTCGGGAAAATGCGGTCAGATCAGTCATTCATATTTATACTCTCAGCCGAATTCGAAAGATGATCCGCAGCTTGTATATGAGGAAAATGAACGAATTTATGTTCCCGGTAAACTGTACGATCTTTCACTTGTAAAAGACAAGACGCAGGACAAAGGACTGGGCGGTATGACAAACGGAAAGTAGTCTTCCGCGGATTGCCTCGGGCTACCACGAATTCCTGGCCTCATGCCTCGGGCTACGCTGATAAGTTCCCCCCGCGGATTGCCTCGGGCAATCACGAAGATATTCCACGTCGGGCAAGCTTGCGCACAGTTGAG
>JAKSSB010000003.1 GCA_024403285.1 Lachnospiraceae bacterium
TATCAATGTTGATATGTGTGACATCATTTCTCAGAACTAAGAGACATACCGTCTCCACATGCACCGTCTGCGGGAACATATCAACCGGGCAGACTTTCTCAATCCGGTATCCGCCGTCCGAGAGAATCTTCAAATCGCGTGCAAGCGTCGCTGAATCGCACGAAACGTAGACGATACGTGACGGCGACATCCGAAGCATCGTATCAAGGCAAACCTCATCGCAGCCTTTGCGCGGCGGGTCGACAACAATAACATCGGGATGACACATTCCGTCGGCGGCTTTGTCGCGATAGAATTCAGGCAGCACTTCCTCTGCTTTTCCCACCATAAACTCCGCATTCGAAATTCCGTTGGCAACGGCATTTTTGCGCGCATCTTCAATGGCTTCCGGCACCACTTCGACACCGTAAACCTTCGACGCACTGCCCGCCATCGAAAGCGAAATTGTTCCGATTCCGCAATACAAATCCCAGACGGTCTCATCTCCTGACAAAGCCGCATATTCGACAGCTTTACCGTACAGACGCTCGACCTGAATCGGATTGACCTGGTAAAAAGAACGCGGCGAAATCTCAAACATAACGCCGTTAATCGAATCATGAATCACGGGAGAACCGAATATACAAACCGTTTCATCTCCCATTATGACATTTGTATTACGGTCGTTGAAATTAAGGGAAAGCGAGTGAATACCAAGCACCTCACCAAGACCGTCGAAAACCGAAACAACACGTTTGTCGGAGGATTTCGTATTCACTATCAGGCAGACCATAATCTCGCCCGTTCGAAATCCCTTTCGAATCAGGATGTGACGCACAAGTCCCTTTCCGGTTGTCTCGCTGTACGGCTCTATCGCCTTCGCATTCATGTACCCGATTATCGCACGAAGAATTCCTTCATATTCGGAAGGTCCGAGCATGCAGGAAAGACACGGCACGATATCGTGAGTTCTTCCGGCGTAGAAACCGGCAATAATCTCGCCCGTTTTCCGGTCTCTTCCAACCGGATACTGCGCTTTGTTACGATATCCGAACGGCTCCTCCATTCCAATCGGTTCTTCGAAAACCGCATCGAGGAATTCCTCATCAAAACCACCGATTCTCATTAAATTGTTGCGTACTTTTCCCGCCTTGAACCGAAGCTGCGCCGCATAGTCAAGCGCCTGCAACTGACAGCCGCCGCACGCTCTCGCGTTCGGACACGGCGGTATCACACGCTCCGGCGACGGTTCGATTACTTCCGATAAACGAGCAAAGGCGAAGTTTTTCTTCGCCTTCATGATTTTGACCTTCACCGTATCGCCGACCACCGCATCTTTGACAAAGAGGGTAAAACCATCTTCATCCTTGCCGATTCCGCATCCGGCGTCGTCCATATCGGTTATTCTGACTGTTAAAATATCATCTTTACTGTACTGTTTCATCCGACTCTCCCGGTCTATTCACCCTTGGTCATTCGAATATTCGTATCGAGGAACTTGTTGAAACCAAGCCACTCGGTATCAAAAGTCTTGTTCTTAATCTCGGTAAACATCTGCAATTTTGCATCGGTATCGTCCGCAAAATTAAGCGCAACCGCCTCCGCAATCGACGGCATCTTAGGAGAACCGTACTCAAGTTTGCCGTGATGCGCAAGAATACAATGCTTCAACTCTCTTGCAAGCACCGGTGAAAATCCGTCAATCTTCGCAATTTTCTCGGTAATCATCTCACTTCCCATAACGATATGACCGAGCAGATTTCCCTCGTCGGTGTAATCATTGTCGGGGAACGGAGCGAACTCTCTCACCTTTCCGATATCGTGGCAGATAGCCGCGGTAATCAGAAGATCCCTTTTCAGCACGGGATACGCTTTCGAATAGTATTCGCAAAGTTTCGTGACGGAAAGCGTATGCTCCAATAGTCCGCCGATGAAACCGTGATGAACCGTCTTCGCCGCGCTGTTCGCCTTGAACGCCTTGACAAACTCCTCATCCTCTCTGAAGAAAGCATTCAGAAGTGCCTTTAAATCCCTGTTCTCCACGCTGTCGATAAACTTCAAAAGCTCATCAAACATCTCGCCGATATCCTTCGAGCTGACGGGGAAATAATCCATCGCAATGAATTCACCCTCGCCGGCAACCCTAAGCTGCTTGATATTGACCTGAAGAGCTCCGTTAAAAGACGTAACCTCTCCGGCAATGTACACATAGTCATGTGCCTCAAAATCGTTGATTCCGAAACTGTTCGGCTCCCAGATTTTGGCATCGACCGTACCTGTTTTATCCTGCAAAATTACATTGATGTACTCCTTGCCGTTCTTCGTCGTCGCATTCGTTTTCTGCTTGCACAGGTAAATGTCCTTAACTGCTGCGCCTTCTCTCAAATCCTGAATAAACTTCATTTTTTCATCCTCTTTGTCTGTTTTTTATTTTTTGTACCGGTAAAAGAAATATTCTCTTTTACCAAATCGAATTACTTAATCCCGCCCGGCATATCGGCAAGAATCACCGTGTTATTCATCTCAACATATCCTTCCGCCGCCGTTCGCATTACCGTCACGACGACCGCGTCGCCCGGAAGATACTGCGAAAGCTCGGTCTCGTAGTCGTTAACCGAACCGATGACCGCATCGTTGATTGCGATAATCACATCGCCTTTTCTGATTCCGTAATTAAGCGCCGGCGAATCAATTGCAATATTGTCGACGAAAACACCCGAGGGCACGTCGAACTGTTTCTGAACTTCCTCCGTTACATTTGAAAGGTAAAGACCCATGTAACTTCTCGGAGTCTGGTTCGAAAGCGCTTCGATAAGCACGCGAAGCTCCGAAATTCCGAGTCCCGTAATCTGGTTGCTCATGTCGGGAGAATTGAACGACTGGTCGATAACGCCGATGACCTGACCGTTCGAATTGATGAGAAAACCTTCGGCTTTGCGGCTTCCGTAAATGTCGGTCGCAATCAGTTTGTAATTGTGGTCCATCGTCTGAACGGGCACGCCGCACGCAATCACGACGCCGTATCCAACCGAATCGTAGTTGCCCATCGTATTTCCGACGGCCATAACGATGTCGCCGTTGTTGACACTCAGATTCGAATTTGCAAGTGAGGCGAGCGCAATTCTGTCATAGATGTTCTCGTCAAGAAGCGTTCTGTCGACAGCCACAATCGCAAAGCCCGTTCCGCTGTCAATTCCCTTGATTGCTCCGTCGACCGTCGTTCCGTCGCAGAACCTGATCTGAATTCCGGACGCATTCCGCAAATTGCCGGTTTCCGCGAGAATGAAAATCTCCTGCCCGTTATCGCCGACGATAAGTCCGTATGAATTCTTCTCGTTCATTACGACGCTCGAAAGCCATGATACGTCCTCGGTAAAAGACGTAACGGTGACGAGGCTCTTCCTGTTCTCTGCCGCCACTTTATTAAGCTTGTCATAGATAAGCTGATAATCCGATATTCCGACTTCAACCTTCGCAATCGCCTCCGAAATAATTGCCTGTGTGGCCTCCATATCGGATTCGTCCGGTTCTTCAAGTTCCTCCTCGTCCTGAATCATGTTCTCGGGACGGATTTCCTCCTTCTCCTCGGGAAGGGTCATCTCGGGAATTTCCTTCGCCGTCTCCGCCGGAGTAATCCACTTCTCGATGACCGGTTCCAGAAGCATGAACGTCACGCACGCGACAAGGCCGAAAATAACGGCCAGAAGAATCGTTGTGAGCGACTGCCTGAAAAGTCGTTTTTTATTGATGGGACGATCTTTAATCTGTTCCTGGAGGAACGTGTAGTCGTCGTTTTCTTTGGTATTCTTCTCCATTCTACTCCTCCGCCAAAGGGATGGTAAAAATAAACTCGGTTCCTTCCCCTTCGGTACTGATAACATTTATATTCTCGCCGTGCGCACGGATGATTTCCCTGGTAATGGAAAGGCCTAAACCCGTACCTTTTTTATCCTTGCCTCGTGACAGGTCGGTTTTGTAGAAGCGGTCCCATATCTGATTGAGACTCTCCTTCGGAATACCGATTCCGTTGTCTTTGACACTGACGAAAACTTTGTTGTGCTTCTCCTTCGTCTCGATTTTGATAACCGAATCCTTATTGGAGAACTTAATCGCATTGTCCAGAAGGTTGTAAAGCACCTGCTGAATTTTGCCCAGATCACCGCGCACTTTCAGCTCTTCGCCCGTAAGTACGAGGTTTAAGGAAATTCTTTTACCGCGACAGGTTCCTTCAAACGTCGCCACGGTCTTGCGGATGACGTCATTGATGTCGAAATCCGTCAAATCAAGAATCATTCCCTCGGTATTTAAGTTGTTGAGCGTTAAAAGATTGTTCGTAAGCTTAATAAGTCTGTCCGACTCATCCCTGACGATTCCGAGATATTTCGGATAGAGTTCTTCTGGAATCGTGCCGTCCATCATGGCCTCGAGGTAGCCCTTAATCGAGGTAAGCGGCGACCTGAAATCGTGTGAAACGTTCGCAACGAGCCGCTTCTGGTCATCCTCGCCGCGTGCCAGAACGCCGGCCATGTACGAAAGAGAAGCCGCAAGATAGCCCATTTCATCGGTCGAATCGACCTGGAACTGATAATGCAGATTTCCGCTCGCATACTGCTCCGTCGCCTTCGTAATCTTCTTCAGCGGTCTGTACACAATCTCGGTAAAAAAGATGAGAATTATCATCGAAAGCAGGAAAAGGATAGCAAGCGTCAGATATGAAATGTTTAAAAGCTTCGAAGCAAAAACATCCATCTCTTTCATCGACTTGTGAATGACAACATATCCCTGCACCTTGTAATTCATTGTTATCGGCGCATAAACCGACAGCATTTCCTCGCCGAAAGTGCCGAAGAAATCTCCCGTGGTGTAGAAGGTTTTACCTTCGCCGGAGAGATCGAAATTCTCGATTGTTACCGGATTTGAAACGTCCACATCGGCGCTCGAATCGACTACGACAAGTCCGGACGGGTTAATAATCTGAACCGTTCCGAAGGTGTACGACGCAACCATGTCGATTTCGTTTTTAACCTGCTCAAGTGAAGTTGTCGAGTTGTAGAGGTCGGTCGCATACGTATCCGCGATTCCGGATGCCTCACGGTAGAGAGAGTCAACCTCCCTTGCAACCACCTGCTTGGAAATCAGCGTGGAAACGAACGTCGCCACAATCAGGAACCCGAAAAACGCGAAAATCAGGTAAGCGCCTATGAACTTTGCGTACATTGTTTTTTTCATCAGGGTTGTCCTTATCAGTTACTTTTATACGGTAAAAAACTTATATCCTATTCCCCAGACCGTCTCAATGCGCCAGTCGTCGTGATCGTTGATTTTCTCTCTGATACGTTTGATGTGAACATCGACGGTTCTCGTATCGCCCACGTAATCGTAGCCCCAGATCTGGTCGAGAAGCTGCTCTCTGGTAAAAACCTGGTTGGGCGAAGATGCAAGGAAGAACAAAAGCTCGAGTTCCTTCGGCGGCATATCAACCGACTCACCCTTGTAAATAACGGTATAATTTACAAGGCTGACTTTTAAATCCGGATACTCGACAACCTTTGCGGGTTCTTTTTCTTCGGTTGCGGGAGCTGCTGCCTTGTAACGACGCAGTACCGCTTTGACTCTCGCCACAAGTTCCTTCGAGTCGAAAGGCTTCTCCATGTAATCGTCGGCGCCCATCTCAAGACCGAGCACCTTGTCGAAGATTTCGCCTTTGGCAGAAAGCATAATGATGGGAATCTGATTCTTCGCTCTTACCTCGCGGCAGACGGTATATCCGTCGATGCCGGGAAGCATAAGATCGAGAAGAATAAGATTCGGATTAAAATTCTCTACTTCTTCGAGTGCGGATTCACCGTCATTGACGATGAGCGTCTCGAAACACTCTTTGGTAAGATACAGCGAAATCAGTTCCGCAATATTCTCGTCATCGTCTACAATTAGAATTCTCTGTTTTGATACCATTGATGTTATCCTTTCATGTTAAAAACTACTTAAACTCCACTATCGTAACGCCGGCGTCGCCTTCTCCGTACTCGCCTGCTCTGTACGACTTCACATACTTAAGATTTCTCACGTGATTGCGAACGATATCACGCAATACTCCCGAACCTTTTCCGTGTACGATTCGTACGCTCGAAAGATGCGAAATATATGCATCGTCGAGATATTTCTCAAGAATCGGAATTGCTTCATCGGCTTTTTTACCGATAATGTTAAGTTCCGGAGAAATACTCGAAGCCTTTGAAAGACCGGCTCCGTAATATGTCCTCCTCGCCGAAGCGATTCCCTCCGGTTCCGTCTCTTCGAGAACGATATCCTTAATGTTCGCCTTCGTGTTGATGATTCCGCACATGACGGAAAGATTGCCCTTCGCATCGGGCATGGTTGTAATCGTGCCTTTAAGTCCCATCGAAACTATGCGTACCGAATCTCCGACGGAAATATCTTTGGCAGTAAGTTCTTTGTGAGCTTCCGTCTTTTTCTCCATACGAAGGGCTTCGTTTCTTTTCGAAATGTTGTCGCGAAGCTTCGACCGGCTTATCTCCATTTCTTTTACCGAGCTGTTCTTATTGATGTCACGGATTGCACGGTCTGCGGTTTCCTTGGCCTCTTCGAGAATTTCTCTCGCTTCCTCGTTGGCCTCTTTTAAAATCTGTTTTCTCGTCTCTTCGAGTTTATTGCTCTTCTCGTCGATCCGCTTTTTAAGTTCCTCAACTTCCTTACGGTAATTCTCCGCTTCGATGCGCGACTTCTCGATTGCGACTCTCGATTCTTCAAGGTTCTTTAAAAGATCTTCAAAGCTTTCCTGTGTTTCGGTAAGCTCCGAGCCGGCCTGCTCGATTATGTCGGCGGAAAGTCCCAGTTTCGAAGAAATGGCAAAAGCGTTTGATTTGCCCGGGATTCCGATAAGAAGTCTGTATGTCGGCGAAAGCGTCTCAACATCGAATTCGCAGCAGGCATTCTCCACAAACGGCGATGAAAGCGCGAAAACTTTGAGTTCGCTGTAGTGAGTCGTCGCCATAACCTTCGTGCCGCGGTCTTTTAAGTTCTTAAGAATTGCGATTGCAAGTGCCGCACCTTCCGTCGGATCCGTTCCCGAACAGAGTTCGTCGAAAAGACAGAGTGATTTCTCATTCGCCTTGTTAAGAATCGACACGATATTGGTCATGTGCGCCGAGAACGTACTCAGCGACTGCTCAATACTCTGCTCATCGCCGATGTCCGCAAAAATTTCGTTAAACACGGAGAGCATCGAACCCGAACCTGCCGGAATGTGAAGTCCCGCCTGTCCCATCAGGGACAGAAGTCCCGTGGTTTTGAGCGAAACGGTTTTGCCGCCGGTATTCGGTCCGGTAACGATAAGAAGGTCGTAACCGTCACCGAGTTTGATATTGATCGGAACGATTTTTCGGGCGTCGATAAGCGGATGACGCGCTTTCTTCATATCGATGATTCCGTCTTTGTTAAACGCCGGTCTCGAAGCGTTCATCTTAAGCGCAAGATTCGCCTTCGCAAAGATAAAATCGAGCGTCGCGCATGTATCAAGATTCGTCTTGAGTTCATCGGCGTGTTCGGCCGCAAGTGCACTTAACCCGGCCAGAATCTTCTCGATTTCTTCCTTCTCCTTAAGTTCCAGTTCCTGCAGCTCGTTGTTAAGCTCCACTATCTGAGCCGGCTCGATAAAAAATGTCGAACCCGCCTTCGACTGGTCATGCACCATACCGGAAACCTGGCTCTTGTACTCGGACTTGACCGGAATACAGTAACGGTTGTTACGCATCGTAATAACTGCGTCCTGCAGATAAGTTCTGTAAGTCGTGCTTACCATTTTGTTGAGCTGCGTGTGAATTTTCTCGCCGCAGTTCACCTGTGCACGCCTGATTTTTTTAAGTTCGCTGCTCGCATCGTCCGCGATTTCCTCCTCGGAAACAATGCAGCGGCGGATTTCTTTTTCAAGCGCCGTCAACGGCTCAATCCGCTCAAAAAATCCTGTAAGAGAATCGTCCTTCTCGTCCTCGTTTGGCTTCTCGCCGTATTTCCGAACTCTCGCGGAGCATTCGCAAAGTCCCGCAATATTAAGAAGTTCCGACTGCGAAAGAGCCACTCCGAGTGTCAGCGAATGGATTCCGTAGTACAAATCCTTAACCCCGGTAAAAGAAATTCTTCCGAGGCGGAGCACTCTCGATACCGCATCTTCCGTTTCTTCCTGGAGATGCTCGATTCGCTTCAGATCGTTAAGCGGCAGGATTTTCGCGCACTTCGCCTTACCGAGCGGCGACGAAGCCTGTTCGGTAAGCATGTCGATTATCTTGTCATATTCAAGTGTGTGTAATACTTTTTCGTTCATTTAACAATTTCCCTGAAAACTGACTTTGTGAACTGAGTCGGACTTATGCGGCAATCCGGGACATCCTACATATCCTCGTTGCTGTATCTGGCTTTCTCATAAAGTGCCGTCAGTTCCTCCAGTTTCTCAATGTTCTTATTTTTGGATACTTCCTTTGAAAGTTCCTTTGGTGTGGAACCCTTGGGAATGGTCGATTTCATATTTTTCTCAATGGTCTTTTTGTATTTGCGTCGAATTCTCGAACGCGCATCGAGAGCTCTTTCGGAAGTTTTCTTTTCTTTTACCACAATATCTTCCACTTCTTCCTCCTGCCCCATATCAATGGTTCGAACGAAGCTTCTTCCGCCCTTTCCGGCCTGTACCGCATCTCTGATGAAAATAATCAGACGCCAGATTACAAATCCTAAAACAAGCGCGGAAATAATTGCCGTGATGACCTGAGCAGCCGGTGATGTCTCGCCGGCCTCCATAGGTGGCATCGTGCCTTTTGCTTGTATCTTCTCAGCCTCTTCTCCCATAAACAGACCCATGAAAGACGAAAACGCCAGAAGTACCCAGTAAATAACCCTTACGACAATTGCGGCGACAAACGTGAAAATCTCATCTCTGCGATATGCAAATGCCAAGAGAAGAACAACTGCCGAAGAACCGATGACTCCGTACATCTTGTTCGTATTCGCCTTAAAAATGTCCTTGCTCGGAAAGCTGTACGAATGTCTGTTGCTGAAAAAATACTGGTACGTAGACTGAAGGTACGTGCACCATATATTTCCGGTAAAAATCACAATCATTATAATTATGGCTTCGTAGTAGTAAATGTTACGGCCGTGGTACATTCCGAGCAGATAGAGAATTACCGGCTCGATGACGATGAACCACTGAGGTTCGAAGGGTTTAACGGTGAATTCAATTTCACGTCGTTTGCACCAGATTATAAAGCCGGCTGCGACGACTACGAGACTCGCCATTGCTCCCGCAATGTAAAGATGTCCCCGCAAAAAAAACGGTGCAAGAAACGTTACAGCCAGAACCAAAGCCGAAAACGGTACCATAGTCAGCAGACGTCTGAACTTCGAATTTGCAAAAACCATCGCAATAAAAGCAAGCACCGGCCAGACAATATCGACCGAGATGTTCATATCGTCGTAAGTAAAAGATCCCATGATAAAGAAAACACCGACGGCAAGTGCAGCATAAATAGAAATCTGTGAAATCTGAAGTTTACGCTGAACCTTTGTACTCATTCCGATGCCGGCTTTAATCTGAGCTTCGGAAACGTTCAAATTTCCCGTTACGCCGTTCGGATTGTCAGCCATAAGTCTGTCATACTCTGTCATAATTCAGGCACCTCCCACGGACAATAATATCCGGGAAGAGATGAAATCTCTCCGCCGTCGAAAATTCGGTCATGCTCACGTTTGTTATACGGAACAATCACATTTAGGCCGTATCCCTTTTTCTCGATTTCGGCCGCAACCGGTCCCGTTACCGAAGTTCTGTCGGATGAAATCAGAACATATGCAGCCTCTTTGCCGCCTTCTTCAAGCGCCCGGGTGAAAATTTCCGAAATCGGGCGAAGTCCATCCGCTCTTTTAACTCTCGCAAGTGCCGTGTCGACTCTCTCTTCCTGAACAGATGTCGAAGCGTAGTCAACCAGTGCTTCTTTACCTGTCAGTGTGTCCGGCAGATTGGAATAAAGCGCCACCGGAAGATTGCTTCTGATAAAACGTGCGACAAGTGAAGATGCAAGTGAAATCCCGCCCTCCACAATAAATTCGTCATCAAAAAACGCAGCCGTATTTCCGTCAAGAACGATACAGATTCTGTTCGAACCGGTTGACTCATAACTGTTAACCATCAGCGAATCGGTCGCTGCGGTCGCCTTCCAGTTAACCTGTTTAATCGGGTCTCCCGGAATGTATTCCCTGATTGCTCTGAAACAGAACGGATCTTCTTCAGGTCTTTTCTCCGAAACAACCTCGCCCATCATTCTTCGGTAAAAAGGACGATAAAATGCCGTATCGACACGCCTCGGGAAAACATAAATGTGCGTATCTGCTTCAAATTCGCACATATAAATATTCTTCATAAAATAATCTCTGGCAATTACGGTGCAGGAACTGACTCCGAAAAATCCACGCTTGGTCGGACGAAACTCCATTTTCCTCTTGATATGCTGCATGCCTTTTATCGAATATACATCCTTACGGTACAGCCTGTCGGAAACGAAAGTTCCTCTTTTCTCGTCAAATTTAAAAGAATTATCTGTCGTATACTTAATCTCAAGTACCGGCAGCCCCATCTTCTTCCTGTTGACTACTTCTTCCTCAAGTACGGCAATTTCGTTCACTGTCACACCTTTGTTAAGGAAGCCAAGCTTAATTTCAAGTCCTTTCATCCAGTTACGTTCGAAGTGTTTACGAACCATAACACAGATAAGAACCGCAATTGCTATTGCTACAAGTAAAATCACTTTTACTTCCTCCAGTCTTCAGTGGGCACCGTAACTTTCTTAAGAATATCGTCAAGAATTCTTTCGACCGTATCTACTCTGTTGGTCGCATATGACATAAGTCTGTGCTTAAGAACAGGCTCGATAATTGCCTTGACATCATCGGGAGATACGAAACTTCTTCCGTCAACAGCGGCAAAACACTGCGCGCATCTTACGAGTGAAAGCGTTCCTCTGGGATTGATTCCGAGTGAGAGGGACGGATGTTTTCTCGTCGCCTCAACAATCTCCGCGATATATTTTCTCATGCAGGGATGAACGAATACGTTCTTCGCGCACTCTCTCATCGCAAGCACATCTTCAAGCGAGCAGACAGCTGTCAGTGTATCAAGCGGATCCTCGCTTATATATCTGTCGATAATCTCCAGCTCTTCATTGACGTTCGGATATCCCAGTGAAAGCTGCATGGTAAAACGGTCAATCTGCGCTTCGGGAAGCGGATATGTACCGGACATTTCAACCGGGTTCTGGGTAGCTATGATAAAAAACGGCTCATCAAGCTTTCTGGTAACGCCGTCGTTTGTAACCTGCTTTTCTTCCATACACTCAAGAAGCGCCGACTGAGTTCTCGGTGTCGCACGGTTTATCTCATCCGCAAGCAGAATATTCGAGAAAACAGGTCCGGGAATGAATTCGAATTTCTCTTCCGCCCTGTTGTAAATATTGATACCCGTTACATCCGAAGGAAGAAGGTCCGGTGTAAACTGGATACGTCTGAATTCGCCGGAAAGCGAAGCTGCCAGAGCTTTGGCGAGTTTTGTTTTACCCGTTCCGGGAACGTCTTCAAGAAGAACATGTCCGCCGGCGAGAAGTGCTGTAAGTAAATATGTCGTGCACTCTTCTTTGCCGATGATTACCTTTCCGATGTTATCTTTAATCTCCTTACAGATTCTGCTTACTTCTTCAGTTGTCATGAGATATTTCCTCCGCAATTTACATTAAGTTTGTATCGACCGTGCTTCGCACAATTAATCAGAGTAATTATAACATATTTCTTTGTAAATAGCCAAAAGAATGTTGTCGCCGGCCGTATGTTGCGAAGCAACTAATTACCTTATACGGCCGTGTGAACAAAAAGGCGGCACAGGAAAATATCCCGTACCGCCAAACCCGGCTGTAGTGCCGGCAATATTTAATTTAAATCCCGGATAAAAGAATTATCTTAATTACCCGCTTTGAGACTGAAAAGCCACATATTGTCATCGAAAGCCTGCTTTTTGATTTTGAAGGAAGCAGTCTTTGTTCCGACATAATCTCCGTAACCTTTAATTGTAATCTTGGCTTTCGAGCCTGTTGCGATATTGTCGGAATATCCCGTAATGATATAATCATCACCTTCACTGAGCTTTACTCCGTCGACTTTAACCGTAACAGCACTGTTTCTCGGGCAGATCGCTCTTCCGGTATAAGTCTGATCTTCTACCGTAATAACTGCCGATGCGATGTTTTTCGCGGTTACGCGATAAGATCTGAGGGCTGTTCCTGTATAGTTTTTACCCTTTGAAGTAATTGAAACATACATCTTCGTGCCGGCGGGAACAATATCTTTCTTGTTTGCTTCCTCTCCGGCTGCACGAACAACTTCGTTTCCTTTGTTCTTAACCGTTGTTTCGTTAGCGTAAAAATACTTAATTGTCTTAACGTAATCAGTGCCGGCAACGAGTGCTTCGTCGTTGTTATCTTTGATTTTAACGGTAGTCTTGTAGTTCCCTGCCGTTTCGGAGTATGTAACGTTCGAAACCGAAATCTGAGTATCGGTAAGGTTCTTCTTAACAATCTCGTATTCATAGGTCTTTTTGCCGGTGAAGACACCCTTACCGGTTATCGTAACCTTTGCCGTTCCGACTTTCTTGTTGTTCTTATATGTAACCGTATAATCCTGGCCTTCATCAAGTGCGGGGTTCGCGCTTACACCGATTGAAATCAGAGGTTTGCAGGGACCGCCTTTGATATAGGTTACCCTCGTGCTGACGCTCGGATGAATATCGTTTGAATTGAAGATATCGGTCTTTTTGATTTTAATTTTCTTCTTAACGCTTCCCTTGAAGCCTGCAGATTCGATACCTTTAAACGTAACAGTCACTTCGCTGTCTCCGTATTTCACGGTTTCGGTATAATCCCTGTTCACTCTGATTTCCCTGCCGTTATATTTAAGTTCGGAAGAACCCGGATTGTAAGTCCTGGTGTATGCGTAAAGAATTTCAGGAACGTAATCAAAGACAACTTCGCTCATGTTAACGGGCTTAATCTTAAACGTCGCCGTTTTTGAACCCGAATATTCACCGATTCCGATAATCGTTACCTTACCGGTTCCAACAAAGTAATTGTCCGAATATCTGGTGATATAATCCACTCCGCCTTCGAGTTCCTTTCCGCCGTATTTAACCGTTACATCGGGTAAAACAGCATCGCAGCGGCGATTCAACGCGTACGGATTCGGGCTGAATTTCTGATCCGGAATTCTCGCTACGGTTGCTTTGGAAATATTTGTCGTTTCGTTAAGAATTATAGTATCTGTGTAAGTTCCGGTATAATTTCCCTTTCCGGTAATGATTCTCTGATACGTTCCGGCCGCTTTAATCTTGCTTACCGTATCCTCCGATACAACACCGGTTTCGGAATCTGCTGCGGCATACGTAACGCTGAAATCCTTATTCGATTCGAGTTCATATCCGTTATAAAAAAGTTCGGGAACGGGTGCCTGTTTTTTACCGTTAACCGGATAAATCCTGTCGGCTTCTTTTATTTCCGGCATAATATCATTAATATCAAGTTTCACAATATCGAATTTCTTAACAATCGTACCGTTATAGTTTCCTTTGCCCTTTACCGTTACCGTGGGAGCTTTGGAAGCATCTTTGGAAGCCGGTTTGGTATTGTTCTTGTACGATACTGTATAATCCACTCCTTCGGTTAAAAGAATTCCGCCGGAATAAACCTCGATTTCAGGCTTAATTGCATTTCGCGTATATACGTATCCGGCAGGATTCAGATTTGCAACCCACATTTCTTCTGCGCGGAATGTGTCACCTTCTTTGGAGCAGGCAACAAGGTTTTGGGCTGCGCTTTCGGAAATGCAGAAGAATGCCGGCGATGTATTGTTTGCGGGAATTTCCTTCACTATCTCGTTTTCGGAATTAACCCATGCCATACCGTCTCTTCTCGGAAGTTCCAATGCCACATTAATGCCTGTGGGAACATAGATTTCCACAAGACTTGCAAGGCCGGAGAAGAAATACGGACTCTTATTATTTGAAATATCCAGACTGCTCATATTGATTGATTTAAGGGAATCGCATCCACTGATAATTTGGCTCGCAGGATACGAGCCCTCGACATGTGAAGTTGAAAAATTACTCAAATCGATAGATGTAAGTTTCTCACACTCGAGGAACATGGAATCAATATTTTCGGCCGAAGCGGTTGAAAGATGACTTGTGTTCAGATATGTAAGGTTTCTGCAGTATTTGAACATACCGATCATATTCTGACATTGTGATGTCGAAAATGAACTTATGTCAAGTTCGGTCAGCGAAGAACATTCGTTAAACATATAGCTGATATCGGTTACATTTCTCGTATCGAACGAAGAAACATCGATTTTCTTTAATGAGCTGCAGCCGGCGAAAAATCCCGACATATTTGTGGCTTTCGATGTATCAAATCCCGACACATCTATACTTTCAAGTGCGGGACAGATAGAAAACATACGTTCAAAATATGTGACATTCGAAGTATCGAATCCCGACACATCGACATACACAAGTTCTCGGCAACTGTAAAACATATAGTCCATCGCAGTAACCTTTGATGTGTCAAATCCCGACACATCGACTGTCAGAAGACTGGAACATTCCTTGAACATATGGGACATACTGGTTACTTCAGAGGTATCAAGCCCCGACAAATCAACTTCTGTAAGTTTGTAATATGAATCAAACATATATGCAAGGCCTTTAGCACCTTTAATGTTAACGGTGGCTTTAACGATTTTGTTTTTGTCATCTTCCCACGGAATATTACGGTAATTAATATCGCCTTCACCCGAAAGGAACAGTTCGTTATCGTAGGTAATATACCAGTCGATTCCTTCTACATTACCGCTTCGTCTGATATTATCGTCCGGTTCTTCATTCTCGCCCAGTAAAGTTTCGTCAGCTTCACTTTCATCGGTTGCCTCGGAAATAGCATCCCCATCTGCTTCCTCCGAAATCACTTCATCTGACTTGCCGTCGATTGCTTCTTCGTTTTCTTCGATTGTTTCATCTTCGGAAACAACCGTCTCCGAACTGTCTTCCGGAATAATACCATTCTCCTCTTCCGGTAAAACTTCATCCAAAAGAATTTCCTCTGATTCAACGGATTCAGGCACCGCTTCGGCAGCGAATGTCGTCAGTCCGTTACTGCTGAAAGCAACAGCACAGGCTGAAACCAGTGCCACCGCTTTGTAAAACTTGTTACGCATTTTGTCTCCCCTTTCCGGTTATTAAATAGTAAAATACCTTACCCGCCTTCCCTTGGCGGACCAACATTTTTAGTATATATTGTGTGCACGTGCAAATCAAGAAAATTTTCTTCTGTTTCGCAATATTTTGCAACTTGCTGTGTACGTCTTCTTTTTTCGCTGAATCGGGCACATTCTGACCGGATACGGAAAAAAAATAATCAAAAATCAATTCCGCTGTCTTTTTTACCCGGATACATGATATTATTGTTATAGTTTCAAAACCGGGACGGGAGAGTTTCGCTTAACGTTCTTTCGTTTCGGACAGGAGGTCAGGAAATGTCTTTACAATCAATGATTTTCAAATTCATGTGCACAAAATCAGACAGGAAACGTGACAAAAATCTCCGCATTCCCGAAAATGTAACGGTTATCAGGGATATTGCTTACGATTCCCGCGGTCAGCTTCTGGATTTGAATCTGCCGTCCGAACCGGTTTCCGGCAACCCCGGTAAGAAACTTCCCGTCATCATCAGCATTCACGGTGGCGGATATATCTACGGGAACAAGGAAGTTTACAAATTCTATGCGGCAAACCTCGCTGAAAACGGATTCGCCGTAATAAACTTCAACTACCGCCTCGCTCCGAAGTACAAATTTCCGGCACCGCTTGAGGACACGAACAATGTCTGCAAATGGCTTACGGAAAACGCCGGCAGATACAGTCTCGACACCGGCAACATCTTCATCGTCGGTGATTCCGCGGGTGCAACGCTTTGCAGCCAGTACGCCTCGATTGTGACAAATCCGGAGTATGCCCGCCTTTTCGATTTCGAAGTTCCGGCCGGTCTGACCGTCCGGGGCACGGCGCTTAACTGCGGCTCATACGAATTCGATTTATCGAATAAAACTGTTTTGGATTATCTGGGTAAAAGAATTTCCAAAGACGATTTACGTCTCGACATCAAGGGAAGCATTACGCCTTCGTTCCCGCCTTCTTTTATCATGAGTGCGGCAAATGATTTTCTTGTATCGGACGTGGAACCGCTCAAAAAACTGCTTGAAGAAAAAGGAATCCGTACGATTGCGAAAATTTACGGAACAAAAGAGCAGGAATATATGGGACATGTCTTCCATTGCAATTTGAATCTCGCTGAGGCCAAAGAATGCAATAAAGAGCAGTGTGACTTTTTCAGAACGTGCATGCAAAATGATGTGAATCGATCGGAATCAAACGATTTGAACCGTTAACGCAGACAACGGAAATCAGCAATATAAATACACAAACGACAGAAATGAACAATGTAAATACACAAACGACAGAAATATAGAACATAAAAGACCGAATTCAGTCAAGAATATCGGGTGAAAGGACAAAACATGAATATAATACTTCATCAGCCGGGCATTGCCCTTAATACCGGAAATATCGGAAGAACCTGTGTCGCAACAGGCAGCACTTTACATTTGATCGAGCCGTTCGGTTTCCGCCTCGACGAAAAAGAAATCAAACGCGCGGGAATGGACTACTGGGACAAGCTCCATGTCGAAAGATATATCAACTTCGAAGATTTCCTCGCCCGCAATCCGGGAGCGAAAATCTACATGGCAACGACGAAAGCTCACAAATGCTATACGGATGTTGAATTCTCCGACAACGATTTCATCATGTTCGGAAACGAAAGCCGCGGAATTCCCGAAGAAATTCTCGTCGACTACGAAGATACCTGCATCCGAATCCCGATGCGTGATGAAATCCGCTCGCTCAATCTGGCCAACTCCGTGGCGATTGTACTTTACGAAGCGCTCAGACAGAATTCTTTTACCGGGTTAAAAGAAGCCGGTGAACTTCACCGGCTTGACTGGAAATCGTAATTTACTTATTTGCCCTGCTCTCTTAATCGTTTGACGAAATCCGAAAGACGGCCGATTGCCACTTTCAGGTTGTCGAGCGAATATGCGTAGGAAATTCGAAGGAATCCTTCTCCGCAGTCACCGAACGCGGTGCCGGGTACAACTGCAACCTTCTCTTCTTCGAGGAAACGGATTGCAAACTCTTCGCTTGTCATTCCGAATTCCTTGATGCAGGGGAATACATAGAATGCGCCGCCCGGTTCAAAACAGGGCAGTCCCATCTCTTCAAACGCATGAATCAGATATCTTCTTCTCTGATTGTATGCTTCTCTCATTTCCTCAACATCGGAATCTCCGTTCTTAAGTGCCTCGACAGCGGCATACTGGCTCGTCGTCGGAGCGCACATGATTGCGAACTGATGGAGTTTAACCATCTGAGAAATGATCTCCTCAGGGCCGCATGCATATCCGAGTCTCCAGCCGGTCATGGCATATGCCTTTGAGAAACCGTTAATCATAATGGTTCGCTCTTTCATGCCGGGAAGTGCTGCGATTGAAATATGCTCGCTTCCGTAGGTAAGTTCCGAATATATCTCATCCGAAATAACGAAAATGTCGTGTTTAATGACGATTTCCGCAATTTTCTCCAAATCTTCCTTCTCCATAATTGCACCGGTCGGGTTGTTCGGGAATGCAAGAATCAAAACCTTGGTCTTGTCGGTAATTGCAGCCTCAAGTTCCTCCGGTGTAAGTCTGAAGCGGTTCTCATTCTTCAGATTGATGATGACCGGCACGCCGTCGGCCATTTTGGTGCAGGGCACATACGATACGTAGCAGGGCTCCGGAATAATAACTTCCTCGCCCGGATTCAGCATACAGCGCAATGCGACGTCAATTGCCTCGGAACCGCCGACCGTAACAAGAACTTCCTTGTTGAAATCGTATCTGATATTCTGACGTCTTTCGATGTAATTTGAAATCTCGATTTTTAATTCTTTTAATCCTGCGTTTGATGTGTAAAATGTTTTACCCTTTTCAAGGGAATAAATACCCTCATCACGAATGTGCCAGGGCGTATCGAAATCCGGTTCGCCGACACCGAGCGAAATAGCATCTTCCATCTCGCTTACGATATCGAAAAATTTCCTGATACCGGAAGGTTTAACCTCTATAATTTTATCTGACAGAGGACTTCTCATATATTAATACCTCGTTTCTTCATTATCGGCTCGCTCATAACGGTAATCCCGGTAAAAGAATTACTCCTAGAGCGTAAGTTTGAGTCTCTCATCCTTCTCTTTGCACGCTAAAACGGTGCCGTGGTCTTTGTATTTCTTGAGGATGAAATGTGTTGCCGTACTGAGTACGGTATCAAGTGTTGAAAGCTTGTCGGATACGAAATTCGACACTTCCTTAAGCGACTTGCCTTCAAGCGTTACCAGAAGATCGTAACCGCCGGAGATAAGATAAACCGAATTAACTTCGGGATATTTGTAAATTCTCTCGGCAATATTGTCGAATCCCTGGCCTCTCTGAGGTGTTACGCGCACTTCGATAAGAGCGCTTACTTTCTCTATGGATGTCTTCTCCCAGTCAATGAGAGTGTGATATCCGCAGATTACACCTTCGGCTTCCATGGCCGCTATTTCGTTCGCGACATCAATTTCCGCCGCGCCGAGAATTACCGCCAGTTCCGCGATGTTGATTCTGCTGTCTTTTTCGATGATTCTAAGAATTTGTTCTCTCATTGTACTTACCTTTCCTTTTTCTTTAATATGGTTTCTGTCAAAACCAATCCCTTACATAATATCTTTTTACGGGTAAAATATCAAGTACGAGCGAAATATTCATCTAATGCTCACTCGCCCGTTTCCCGCGTTTTTAGTCCGCCCCGCTTGCCCAAAACTCATTCAGTGCATCGCCGCCCGGCAAATCGAGGAATCTCGTTTCGTCATCGTTAATTATCACACGGTCTTTGCCCGAAGTCAGTTCCCCGACACAGACCGCCGGAATTCCCGCCTCATACAGCTCTTCGATAAGTCTGTCCGGCGAATCGGTAAGCATGATTACCGCACCGCCCGACCGCGCCAGATACGGATTGATGTCGAGTTCGTTGCAGATTTCCACAGTTTCCTGCTTAATCGGTATTTTTTTCAGATCGACTCTGAGGCCGGAAGAATGTTTCTCCGCGATTTTCCAAAGTGCGGTAAAAACACCGCCTTCGCCGATAAGAAGCATATCTTTTACCCCTGATTCCTGAGCACATCCGGTTCCGGTGCGTACGTCCAGCAAGCGGTCAAAGCTCTTCGCATCGTCGATAAAAGAGGTCGAATAGCGCTCATGAAGTCTGTCCTCACATTTGTTCGCGAGAATGACCGTTGACGAAAGTGCCACATGTCCGGTGATTACGAGTGAATCGGCAGAAGGTCTTTCTTCATTCCCGGGCTCACTTCCCGCCGATCTTTCTTTGTCTCCGGGCTCACTTCCCGCCGGTTTGGCAGTTTCGTTTACATATCCCGTCACCGCCACCGTCACAATCGCGCGGCTTACATCGCCTGAAACCTGTGTATCGAATCCCGCAACCTGAACGGCCAGTTCCTTACATGTTCTGTCGATATCGGAAGTTATGAATCTTAAATCGCCTTCCTCGAAAATCTCGGGAAGAATAAGTGAAACCGTCGCCGAAACCGCCTCCGCGCCCTTCGTGTTCACTTTGCCGACCGCCTCGAATACGGCGAGCCTGCCCGCCTCCTTGGAGAATACGGTAAAAGAAGAAACGGCGCATGCCACATGCGTGTCTTTCAACGCTAAAACGGCGCAGTCTTCTCCCGAGCCTGCGCCTGCAATTACTTCTTCCCTGATATTTCGTGTCAAATTTTTGAAAACGGAGCGCCTGTTGATGCGCTCCGATAATAAACCAAATTTCATATTGTCCCGCTTTCGCTTCTACTGCGGAGGAACCGCTCCGATTTCCTGCTGGTAAAGTGCTGCCGCCACATTCTTGACATGGTCGATGCTTCCCGTTCCGATGGCCGCATAAATCTCAGCCTGTCTTCCCGGATCTGCCGTATTGACGCCGACCGTAGCGGTTCTCGGCGACATTGAGTATGAACTTGAATTGATCATTTCACGCTCTGTTTCCTCACCGTTTACTTTGACAATCTTCCAAAGACGGGCTTTGTATCCGACATGCGCACCCTGAACCTTGACATAACCGATTCCCTGTCCGCCGTCGGGAATAATCTTCTCGTAATCGGGCTGAATAACCTGGAGAATTTCATTCTCAAACTCTACCGTACGGTTGGGATCGCGTGTTTCGCATCCGTAAATGTTGAATGTAATCTTCTTGTCTTCGGTTGTGATACCTTCGATATAGATGGGATAATCCGTATTGTTTTTGAATCTGAAGTCCTTACCCGAAGACTCGGAAATTGCCGCATCGGCCGAAACCTGAACGTATGTTACGACCATCGAATGATTGTTACGTTCGGTAATCTCAAGTTCCGCATTGAGTACGGCATTGTAAAGTGTGGTCGATACCTGGCAGATTCCGCCGCCCATACTGTCGACAACCATACCGCTTAAGTATGAACCGGCCATCTTGTATCCGTTCTCCGCGGTAAAAGGCTTAACGGCATCATATGCCGAAAACTCCTCACCCGGATATACGATTGAACCGTCGATTAAGGAACAGCCGTTTCTGACATTCTGTGAACGGTCCGCAGCCGAAGATGAAAAACTCGTGGTAAAAGAACCGAGAAGATCTTTAACCTTCGATAAATCTTCCGATGAGCTTACCGGCTCCTCACGTTCTCCGACAAGAGCAATCTCCGTATCCGCAAAATCCCAGTTGTTCAAAGCGTCCATTACGGCATTAACCGAACCTTTAATATCGATTACGACACCTTCCTGTCCGCCTTCAACTATGAACTGGCCGTTTTCTCTTCTTAATGAAGCGTTCTCCGCATGTCTGTCATATGCGGTACACTGCTCCGAAATGATATTCTTAACAAGCGATTCGTCGAATGAATAGATGAAATCGACTTTTTTACCGCCGTTTTCGATATCCTTGATTTCTTTGTAACGTGAAATTACATTTCCTTTGCTGCCCACTGAGAGAGCTTCGTCAACCGTACCCGAAAGGTCCCAGTTAAAACCAAGGTCTGTGGCGGTAAGCGGAAGTGAAACATCCTCGGTAATATCGAATGTAATCGATCTGTCAGCCGCATTTTGAGCAAATTCATCAAGTGCGGTATTTGCTTCGTCCGCCGTCATTCCGGAAACATCAACCGGTCCGATTGTTACACCGTTTCTGATTACCGAAGTGCCTTTTGCCGATACTGTAACGGGGTTAATAAACAGTCCTATTACGGCAGCTGCCAAAATTCCGAACGCTACTCCTGATTTTCTCATAATAAATTTCTCCCGAATTAAAACACAATTATAAAACATCTGGTGTTCCTCTTCCACCGGATGTTTCTCCCCCTAAATATATTAAGCCCTGTGTTATGAGCCTCATCTACATCATTGAAAAAAAACAAACATTAGTCTATACTTCTAGGTAAGCATTGAAATCGTAGGAATAATCATCGCAAGGACGAGAAAGATTACGATTACAATCGCCAGAATCTGTTTGGATTTTTTGGAATGAAAATTCATCATGGCAGAAAGTCTCCTTCTCCACATACTGAAAGGATATTATATATGAAATTCCCTATTTTTGCAAGCATATTGGTTTTCTGTATATGGCTTGCATACGAAATAAGAAAAGCCAATAAAAATTCCGATAAATCCCTTCGGGCTTTCCGTGAAAGAGAGGCGAAAGCCGACGCGACACGTAAACAGTCACTCGACTCCTTACAGTATATCGTAATAAGTGACGAAATTCTGAACCTCTTAAATGAAAATTTTCCCGAAGAACTTAAGGAAACCGCCTCACACCTTGAGCGCCTGAAAGACGCTAAAACAGTGAATCTTAGCAATATTACGAACACCGATCTGAAACTTATGTACGGTGCCGCAAATCTTCCGCTGCTTACGGAATACGACCAGAATTACCTGCTTCTTACAAGAAGTCTGATTGAAATGGGAGAGTATTATAACGAACACAAAGATTTCGTGAAAGCCAAACTCGTTCTCGAATTTGCCGTTTCAACCGGATGTGACAGTGTAGGAGTATACAAAATTCTGACAGATATTTACAACTCGGAAAATGACACCGCGAAGCTGAATTATCTCAAATCTTCCGCTTCGATGCTCAACGGTATCACAAAGGGACCGATTATGGATTATCTTTATTCCGTTGCGCCTCAGGACAAAAGTCTCGAAGAAAGCATTTTTGACATTTTGGATTAGGTGCCTTGCAAATCGTTCTGCCGAGTCTGATTATATGGATATTGTATATTATCCAGTGATTTCTCGGCAGTTTTTTCATTAAATCGAATTCTATTTTAACCGGATCTTCTTCTTTGGTTATCCCCAGTTTTCTGCTGATTCTTTTAACATGAGTGTCGACAACAATCGAAGGCTCTTTATAAATGTTGCCTCTGATTACGTTTGCGGTTTTCCTGCCTACGCCGGGAAGCGCGGTCAGCGCATCGATGTCGTTCGGCACGATTCCGTCGTATTCTTCGACGAGTTTTAGCGCACATGCTTTGATATTTGCCGCTTTGTTCCGGTAAAAGCCCGCACTTTTAATATCCGTCATCAGTTCCTCAAGGTCCGATGCGGCAAAAGCCTCAAGCGTCGGATATTTCTTAAAAAGCTCCGCAGTGATGATATTGACTCTCTCGTCGGTGCACTGTGCACTCAGAATCGTCGCAATCAGAAGCTGCCACGGAGTTTCATAATGCAGATAGCAGACATATTCGGTTCCGTACTCTTCATCGAGTGCATCAAGAATGCGCCCGATACGTTCTTTCTGTGTCATATTTCTCTTTTCCTACATATCCGCGAACACGACTGTTCTGACCGAAAAATCCACCGGGTTGCGCTCGGAGTAATCGAAAAGAACCGAATACTTCTTAACGCCGCAACTTTGGCCGCATTTCGCAAGTTTCGCACTGTCCCACACGGGGAACTCAAAGTATTCAAGATGAGTCATTCGCATAATCTGTCTTGTATCGTATTTGTCGTAACCGGACAGGAACAGCCTGATTTTTGCTTCGTCACGGTAAAAATCATATACGCTGCCGCCGTCCTGTTCGGAAAGCGGGGAAAACTGCGGCCGGCTCTTTAGGTTTTCACGAAGATAGAGGTCATACACCAGTAATTCTTTTACCACGGGCAAAACTTCCGGACGATACGATTCGGTGAACTTAAGCAACATCGAGTAACGCTCGGTTCGCGAAGGCGTGTTTACATCGAAGCCGTTTAGTGAGAAGAAATCCGCAAGCGTTTCGTAGAATGCGAACGGAGTTTCAAACAATGGTACGAGGAATTCGACCGTGTTCGTAAACTGCAGGCTGTTGTGATATGTCTCAAGCATTTCCTCGACGGCTTTGAGTCGGCGGATTTCGGCGTAGGAAATGTACTTCGTCGAAAGGACTTCATAAGGCGGGCGGTCGGAGAATCTGATGTCATGAGTCTGCGCGTCTCGCTCCATCGGTGAACCGGAAAGTACCTTGAGGAATCCGAGCTGAAGGTCGTGACCGCCGAATGAATATACTTCGTTGAACGAACGTTTGAAGGATTCGAAATCTTCGTAAGGAAGGCCGGCTATCAGGTCGGTGTGAAGATGAATGTTTCCGTTTTCTCTTAACGATAAAACTTTGTTGCGAAGGTCTTTGATGTTCGACTTTCTATTGATGGCTTCGAGTGTTTCCGGATTTGTGCTCTGAACTCCGATTTCGAGCTGAACAAGTCCCGGACGCATACTCTTAAGAAGTCCGATGTCTTCGTCGCTTAAGAGTTCGCCGGCAATTTCAAAATGGAAATTCGTTACACCGTTGTCATGCTTACTTATATACTCCCAGATTTGCGTCGTTCTGACCGCATTGCAGTTGAAAGTTCTGTCTATGAATTTGACCTGCTTGACTTTATTGCGAAGGAAGAAATCGAGTGAAGCGAAAACTTTCTCCATTGAAACGAAGCGGACCGTTTTATCCACCGACGACAGGCAGTAGCTGCATCTGTACGGGCATCCGCGCGAAGATTCGTAATAGAGAATTCTGTTGGCGAATTCCGGGCGAAGATTTCCTTCGTCATCCGAATACCAAAACGGAATGCTGTCCATACTGACAAGTTCCGGGAATGAGGGATTCTCCGGGAGAATTGCTCCGTCCGAAGTGCGGACGCAGATTCCTTTTACGGTTTCTGAAAGCTGCTTAAGTTTATCGTCACACTTCGAAAAAACGATGCCTTCTGACTTATCTGACGATACCGGCATGTCGTTAAATTGCGGCAGAGCGGCAAACTCCGAGACAAGTTTCGGAAACGTTACCTCGCCCTCTCCCATAAGAACAACCGATATTTCGGGAAATTCTTTCAACACTTCTTTGGCGCGGTAACTGACTTCCGGTCCTCCCACCCAGATTAATGCGTCGGGGAGAATTTTATGAAGATCGCTTATTACATCGCGCACCGTTTCTATATTCCAGATATAGCAGGAAAATGCGTAAATATCCGCATGTGCATCAAAAAGACCGGCCACGGTTTCATCCGTTGTCCGGTTTATTGTAAATTCCTTAACTTCAACATCCGCATCGATTCCTTCGCAGGATGCCGCCAGCGAATAAACCGCCGGATTGGAATGTATATATTTTGAATTGATACCGACCAAAACTGTTTTCATACGATTCTCACATGCCCGGTTAGGATAAGTTCGCGTTCACCCGAAACCGGATTATGCCTTGATTCGATTTCGAGAACTCCGCCGGGTTCCTTAAATGAAAATGATGCATCCGAATTCATTCTATGCGCCAGATATGCGCCTGCTGCCGTTGTGCCCGAAGCACATGAGCTCTCCCAGCAAACGGTACCGACACCCGGAACGTAAACAAGGGGAACAAGTCTGTCACCTTTTATAAACATAATTCCGAGTCCCGGAGCGTTGAGAGAAGTACACCACTTCTTAATCAGCTCTTCACAGTCCGAACGCGCAAATTTCGTTTGTCTGAAAAAAATAAATTCATCGTCAATCGAATCACTCTCCGCAATCAGATGAACGATTCCACCGAAGTCTACCGCCGGAATCCGATCCTCAAGACCGGGTACATTTACTTCATTTATTTCAACGGGGAGCGGCATATAAACGCTTCCCTCAAATTCTTCGCCGAGACATTTAAGTCTGACTTTGACGGGCTTATCCGTTCCGGATGCGGAAACCGTGATAACCCTTTCTTCGCCGGCTTTCATTCCGTTCTCAATTCCGAACAATGCCGCCGTCGACATGGTCGCATTTCCGCAGAATTCACCTGCCGCCATTCGAAGCTCTATATCATTTGAACCGCCCGGAATACTTACAAATCCCACCTGCTCCGCTTCCGGATGGAGCTCAAGAAGCTTCGCGGCAACCTCGGGCTGTCGTTCTACAGCGGTCGGTTCGGATACAAGAATTGTAATGTTCTGTGTCGGGTTGAAAATCCTGTAGTGATTCGTATCCATCGTTACCCTTCGTAATTCTTTAAGAACTGTTTGGTTCTCTCCTGTTTGGGATTACCGAATACTTCTTCCGGATCTCCCTGCTCCACTATATAACCGCCGTCCATGAAGATAACGCGGTTGCTTACGGCTCTCGCAAAACTCATCTCGTGAGTTACGATAACCATCGTCATTTTCTCCTCGGCAAGCTGCTTGATAATTCTGAGAACTTCAAGCGTAAGCTCCGGATCGAGCGCCGAAGTCGGCTCATCAAAGAAAAGAATATCGGGTTTCATTGCAAGCGCACGAGCGATAGCAACTCGCTGCTGCTGTCCGCCCGAGAGTTCGCAGGGATAGGAATCCGCCTTGTCGCGAAGTCCCATCTTATCAAGAAGTTCCCTTGCTTCCTTCTCCACTTCATCTTTGTTGCGTCCGAGAACGCTTACGGGAGCATCCATAACGTTTTTAAGCACCGAATAGTGTGGGAAAAGATTGAACTGCTGGAACACAAGTCCGAAGCTCTTTTTGATTTCCTTAAGCTGCTTTTTGCCCGCATACACAACAGTATTGTCCTTTGTCGATGCGGCTGTTTTATCCAGATATTTAATCTCTCCGCCGTCGATTCGCTCCAAGAAAGTCGCGCACCGTAAAAGAGTCGATTTACCCGAGCCGGACGGTCCGATAATGCTGACAACTTCGCCGTTGTCAACTTTAAGTTCTATGTCTTTAAGTACTTCCAGATCACCGAAGTGTTTCCGGATATTAGTCATTTCCAAAACCATTTTAACCACCACTCTTTCCGATTACTTGTAATACTGCATCGACTTCTCTATCCGCTCCATGATAAACGCAACGATGAAGTTAGCCACGAAGTAGAATACGCCGGCTATGACAAACGGAATAAAAGATGTCTGTGATGCAGAAATCTGTTTGGCAATTGAGAATACTTCCGCATAAGCAAGAACCGAAGCAAGAGACGTGTCTTTTACCAGGGTTATTACTTCGTTTGTAACAGAAGGAAGCACGCGCTTGATTACCTGCGGAAGAATGATTTTGAAGAATGTCTGAATCTTTGTATAACCCAGAATTCCTGCGGCTTCATACTGTCCGACGGGCATTGAGTCCATACCGCTTCTGTAAATCTCCGCGAAATATGCCGCGTAATTCAGAATGAAACCGATGAGCAGAGCGGGGAGCTTGGCGCTTCCGATGCTGATTCCGAACAGATAGTAGGGACCGAATCTCCAGACAAGGAGCTGAAGCATGAGCGGCGTACCTCTCATGATAGCGATGTAAACTTTGGTCAGCCACGCAATCGGTTTGATTCTGGATTTCTCCATGAACATAACCACCATACCGAGTGGCATCGAACCAATCAGGGTAAGAGCGAACAAAAGAATCGTAAGAAGCATTCCCTCTCCCATGGTTAAAAGCATTGTTGAAAAAGTCATTTTGTTTCCCTCCCCAAAATCGAGTAGGAGGAGAATCCCTCCTATCGTCTCGCCGGCCGTATGTTGCGAAGCAACTTAATTTCCTTATACGGCCGTGTGAAAAAAGGACATTGTACCACACATTCGAGGATACAATGCCCTTGTAAATCAAATCATGTCGGTCTGTACCGGATAATTACTGCTCCGATGAAGGCTTAAGGCAAAGGAAATCCTTGATATCAGGATATTTCTCACCGATTTCGGCATATGTTCCGTCTTCTACGAGTGCCGTAAGAGCCTCGTTAACTTTATCGCGAAGTTCGGTATCTCCTTTACGGAAACCGATTGCATACTGCTCACTTCCGAGAACCTCGTCAAGGAATGCGTATCCTTCCTCACCGTTCATTAAGAACTGGCCTGTTGTAACATCGATTGCGATTGCATCGATAGCGCCAGACTTAAGTGCGGTAAAAGCGATTGTGTATGTTTCGAAAACTTCCAAAGATGCGAAAGTATCGCAGAGAGGTTTCTGTCCCTCTTCGTCCTGAAGAAGATCGTAAGCGCTTGTTGCTGTCTGAACGCCGACAACCTTGCCCGAAAGATCTGCAAGAGTCTTGATGTCGCTGTCTGCGGGAACAAGAATCATCTGTGTGTTGTCCGAATAATCGATACTCCAGCAGTAGTCGTCCTCACGTCCGTTACGTGTGAATCCTGACCAGATACAGTCGCAGCTGCCTGCGTTGAGTTCTGCGTCCTTAGCGTCCCAGTTGAAAGGAACCGCTTCGTATTTCCATCCGTAATAGTCACAAACGGCCTGAGCAAGCTCTACGTCGAAACCGCCTACTTCACCGTTATCATCAAGGTGTGAATAAGGGGGATAGTCAAGGTCGAAACCGTGTTTGAAAACCATTCCCTCACCGAAATCTCTTGCTTCTGTCGCAGCATCCGAAGAAGCGGGAGCATCAGGCTTGGCACTGCAGCCCGATAAAAGAAGTGCAATTGATGAAATTGCAAGAATACCACAAATAAACTTTTTCATATTTCCTCCTAAAAACTTACGGCACCTCCGCGGTGCCATCCAAAAATTTCCGCTTCATCCGTTTTCATCCGATAAAGCATTAACATACTAGCACGATAAAGGGCGCATTGTCAAGGAGACAAGCGCCCGTAATTGCTTATTTTATGAGGTTTTTACTCTGTAATCTTAACCTTCAGCTTCACATCCGAATACACATCTCCGCCCGCGAATCCGGCTCTGACGGTCACGGTATAAGTCCCCGTCTTAACCGCGCGGTTCGCAATGCTCAGTGCAAGTGCATCATTCTCCGTCTCGAAACGTAAATCCCCCGGGCACTCCGTAACTTCCAGGCTCTCGAATGCATAGCCCTCCTTCAGAAGACTGTTAAGCCTGATTATTTCGTTTCCGGCACCGATTGTTTTGCTTATCGTAAGCACGTCGGCTTTCTTTATGCTGCACGGTTTAGCCGTAACCTTCACGGTAATATCACGGGTAAAAGAAAATCCGCCGAGCATCGTCACTTTAACGGGAAGCGTTACATTTCCGACAGGAACGTCCGCATCCGGAGCAAGGAAAATTTCCGCCTTCGAGCCCGACTCATACACTGCTTCAAAATCATTCGCATACGGATATTCCGCCGTCAAATCCGCCTTGTCTTCATCGATTCCGATTTCCGCTATCTGCGATGAAATCCCCTTAAGCGATGCCTTGACCGAAACCGGTGAACCCCCACGGTTTAAAAGATTTATTTTACCGCCCGTCGTAAGTTTAACCGACGGCTCACTCGAAACTATTTTAACCGTAAGCGAAGCGGGAATATTCTCATACTCCGGAAGCAGTCCGTATACGGCATATTTGTACGTTCCGCTGCTCATTCCCTGCGGCATGCGGATTGAATACCCGTTCTCATCGTATGAAATGACAGGTCTGAATTCCTCCCTGCATTCCGAATATTCCTTGAAATACGAACTGTAAACTTCGATTTCCGGTTCGTATTCGCCGTGAAGAATACTTACTCCGTCCCTGTCGCAGGTAACATCGAACATGTACATTTCGCATTCTTCCGGCGAGATGTTCGCCTTATTGTTAAAGGTAAAAGACTTCTTCGAAAGCTTCACCGAAGGAAGTGTCGTGTAAACCACGGCTTTGACTTTAACGGTTACAGGTTCGGCCCAGTTTGATTTGGAAAGCGTAAACTCCGCACTTACCTTTTGGCCGTTTTTGTATTTCTTCTCCGAAACTGTTCCGACCGAAATACATCCGTCCGATTCGGTAAACATATTGTTCGTATGAAGTTCGCCCTCACCATCATCCGTAACAGCAGTCGCTCCGACGGGTTCGCCGGTTGATTTGTCCTTAATAACCACTGTGCCGAAGGATTCATCCCCTTCTTCGGACACTGTCAGTTTAAGCGTTCTGTCAGGTTCGAGCACGGGTTTTTTATCGTTAATCTTAACCGTGATTTTAACTGCAACCGGAGCGAAACCTTCAACCTTAACAAGTGCTTTGAGTGTGTACTTACCGGTCTTAACATCGTCGTCCGGTCTGAAAATATACATCCACTTGCCGTTTTCACTGCGATATACGGAAAGCATTTCGGAAATACCCTTTGCATCCTCTTCGAAACCGACCGACTCAATGTCGCCCATATCCGAAGAAACTGCGTATTCGTCGCCGAACGAATCGCTGTCGAAAAGATTAATTCCGATTCCGTCAGCCTTCGCCTTGGGTTCTCTGCTTTCGACTTTGACCGTAAGTTTATATGTATAGGTAAGATATGTACCGTCAAATGTTACGCTTCCGCCCGTAAGATCTTCAACGGGTGCCTCCACATTCACGTTCAGGTACAAATCGTATGAACCGGCTGCAATCGTTTCACGGTATTCCGGATTGATTGCGACGCTGAATTTGTCATACTCATCGCGGTTCACCGTAAAAATCGCCGGATCGACAGATTTTTTACCCTTAAGAATCTTCTCTGTCGTAACCTCGCCGAGCGCGATTTCCACACATTTGTAACGTCTGGTCGCGATTTCAAATTCCTCCGAAACAGCACCTTCAGCCTTGCGGTTAAGCGTAAGTTTCTTAATATCAATGCCCGGTTCGGGATCAATTGCATTTATCTCAAATGCCTCGGAAATGCACATGCCCGATTCGACGGAAGCCGTTACTCTGCAGATTCCGGATTTGAGCACATCGACACTTACCTTATTACCTCCGAGCGCGGTGATTTTCGCAACCGAAGTATCGGAAGAAGTCCAGATAACTTTTCTTCCGGGAAGGTCCGTTCCGTTCGAATACATAACAGCCGCTTCGATGGTAAAAGATTCTCCGCCCTTTGTCACTTTCGACCATCCGGTAAAGCTTTCTCCCTCTTCGGTCAGGAATTCGATTCCGGTGCATTCCTCGGTTTTCGAGGTGAAAATTCTCACATCAACCGAATCGGATACGATTCCCGCACGTACACCGAGTTCGAATTTGCGCGATTCGTCGAGTGCACAGGCCTTAACCGTCCTTTTTACGGTATCGATTATCATTACATCGACGCCGCCTTCGGAGAAAGTCACATATCTTCCCGATGCGTCGAAACGTGAATCAAGTTCGATATCCGCAATCTTGTCATAAGCGAAGAAGTCAAGATGCGAACCGGCCGGTGTTACCCGAATCGGAATCGATTCAAGAGCGCCCTCGGTCAGATAAAAACCATCCTTTTCAATCGATACGGTATGGTCCGAGTATACCTGTTCAAAAGTATGCGGCGCCCAGGTATAGGAATCCGAATCCGCAGTAAAAACAATCTTCTCAATCCGGTTTGAGAGGATTTCCTCAGCCGGAATTTTGACCGTAAACATGTTAGCACTTCCGGAAATGTCCGTCTCAACTTCGACATCCGCTTTGAAAGCTTCTTCGTCGGCTTTATATTCCGTCATGTAAAGTTTCAGATCGCCCGGAATAAGTTCACCGTTTAAGCTGTTGACAACTTTGGCATCTATCCGTAAGTAAATCAGGTTGTTCTCTCTGATGATTTCATCTTCAAGCAGAATTTGCGGTGCCGACGGCGATACGATAATCTCATATTCGTCCGTATAATCCTTAAACCACTCTGAATCGGGCTCAAAAACAACCGTTTTCACATATTCTCCGGACTCCGGATACGAATCGTCCGATATCCGGTAGCTTCCTTCGGTTATCGTTCCGATTCCCGTATCGGGAGTGACGGTTTCATACTCGCCGCCTTCAATTTCAACATCACTGAAATTCATTCCGTAAAACGCCTTCTTAACTTCCGGTTCAGAAGTTTTACGGATTTCAAACGGCTCACCTGTCAGGATTTTGCAGGTCTTTGTATACAAATCGAATCCATCGATAACAATGTGACCTCTGTATGCATACTCCGTAAGCGGCAACACCGCCTTGTCCAGATACAATCCGTCCGAAACCGCATCCGGATTAATTTCGGTAAAAGATTCGCCGGTTAATTTCTCAATCGAAGGAACAAACGACGAGACTTCCGGATTCCAGGATAACTCAATTTTGTCGCCGTACTGCGAAACACTCAGAGCATTTGCCAAAAGCGCGGGATTCAGTCCCTCGAAATCAAGGGGAATAACCCTGCTGCCGCCCTCATAGCAGATTGATGAAGCGAATATTTCGCCGGTTGCGATTCCGTCATTCGAAACATCGTCGAGTGAAATCACCAGTTTGAATACATTGGACTTTTCGGTGACGGTTGCGGCATATGTCTCGCCAACCTGCTCACCGTCGTTGTTATAAAAGACATATCCGACAGACAAATCTTCCGGAACAAGCTCGTTGTTAACGGGTGTCAGTACTTCAACATTAAGGTTAAAAACATTTGAACCTTCTTTGGTTTCGGTCTCGGCGGATATATCCAGAACCGGCTCCGCACGGAGAACTTCGACATTGAAGCTTCCCGTATATTCGTTAAACCATGGGCTTTCCGGGATAAATTTGTAATCAATCGTATATACACCGGGAATAACCGTTTCGTCTTCACAAAGATTTACATATTCGCCGGCTGTTATTCCCTGCGTTCCGGTAATTCCGTCTTCCTCACTGCCGACCGCAAAAGATGCGTCTTTGAGAGTAAGGGCCGAAAGATTTGTTCCGTAATATAAATCTCCGCAGTCGGGAGCGCTTTCTTCGATAATATCGAAAGTTCCGGACTCGGTTATTTCCACAGTGTTGCTGACTTTTTCGCTTCCGGGTTCTCCGATTCTGAGTCTGTAAGTATAAGTCTGCTCTGGAAGGATACCTTCATCAAACCATTCGTAAGCTTCGGTTTCGGCACTCCAATCTTTTACCGTTTCGAAAATTCCGTCTGCGCCCGCTCTTTCGATAAGCCATGAATCAATTCCGTCCACAGCTTCCCAGGTCAGTCTGTTGCGCTCGCACTGCTGGGACACGGAAAGATTTGCGGCAACAACTTCGGGGCGAACATACGATGTGTAAGCCTTCAGTCTGATGTCACGGCTGTCGCCGGATGAAAGAGAGGTCGTCCACTTCTTATTCGGGTGAGGTTTCCAGTAAGTCGAGTTGTCGAGATGCGTATTGCAGGATTCGTAATAATTTCCGCTTGAATAGTCCTGGCTTACGGGAATTTTAAGCGGAACCGAATTCTCCGAATCGCATTTCAGGGTTACCACCGCACTGAAGCATCCGCCTCTTTTGATATAAATATTCTCCGGAATTTTAACCGTCTGATATCCGGCATAAGTTAACTCGCCCTTTTCTTCGTATATGGGAGTGCCGGTTGCGGGGTCCGTGATAAGACCGTCACTGTTTCTCTCAGGGTCCTTATAAATCTTTAATTCGTATTCCTGATTTGGATTGTTGGTCGCAAAAGAAATACCTTCAACTTTCTCCGGAAATTCGTTCTCCGTCTCGAAAACAGCCGCAATATCGTAGTCGTACACTTTGCCGTTCGACTGCTGTGCCACAATGTAAAGAATGGTATTGCAACCGTCATAATGGTAATTTCGGTCGTAAGTTCCGACGCTGACGCCGTCGTATGCCACCGCATTTACGCCGGAATTATTCATCGAAGCTTCACAGTATGAAATATAGATGAAACCGTTGTCGGTGTTGTTATTGGAAGGTCCCCAGCTGTTCTTGACAATCCAGGCTCCGGGTTGCGTGGGCTGATTTGACGAAGCAAAATTCGTAACTTCATAATCATCATCCCAGCCCACTACCGTGATGGCATGATTTGTCGCAGATTCATCCGTTTCCGATTTGAAATATGCACCTGCGACTTCCGGGTTAAAACACATGGAATCCATATCCACCGCACTTGCCACGGCTCCGTGCTCCAGGATAAGTTTCTTAACCGCTGCCCTGTCCGTCATATCGGCAATATACATATCCGTCGTGTTAAAAATATTCTGCGAATAAGCGTAATCGGCAGGAAGCGTATATGTTTTGTGATTTGAATAGGAAATTTCACTGTAGGGAGCAATTGATTCGGGAGCGGCTCCGATCCAGTTCATAAGCGCCATTCCCGCGTAGTAGTTGTCTCCGCCGAAATCAATAAACGATTTGTTCGGGAAATCTTCTCTTCTGTAAGAGGAATAATCTCCGTTTGCAAGACCTAAGGGATCGCATCCCGTATTCTCCTTATCGGCATTCGTACAGTATGCAAAATATGCAAGCTGCAGTTCGCTTAAATCCGTTTCATCCGGTAAAAAACCGCCGTTTTTCGCAAGAGAAGCTTCCAGGGCACCCAGTGAAGCAAAAACCCAGCAGGAATCAAAACTTCCCTGGTTTCTGATCGGTCCGATGAAGCCTTCATCTGCTGAATTGTAGTAACGGTCTTCTTCCGAAAGCGACTGAATCGCACTGAGAATGTAATAATCCGCAACATACGAAGAAGGAAGTTCTCCCTCCTCCAAATCAACCTCACCGACGGTAATCTCAGGCATTACTCCGTCGGGTGCGACAAGAATCTCGTCATTTTCATCTATTTCATCCGTCCCTGCAGGCGAAACATCTTCCGCGGATTCGATATACATATTTTCTTCGGCCGAAAGAGCCGGATACAATTCTTCGGCGCTGACATTCGCCGATGCGGACAATATGGCTGCTGCCGTTATGACACTGCAAATTCTTCTAAAATTTAATTTCATATAATTCTCCGTTAATTTACACACCGGTTTCAATTCCAATTTTATATTATACAGCAAAACGGGGCTGTCTGCACAGCCCCGCATTTTTAATGTTTCAATTTACGGATTATTCTTCGTCTGTTTCGTCGTTTTCGACTTCGACTTTACGTCTTTTACCGATGATCGTAAGGAAAATACCTGCGAATGTAACACCGATAAATGTAACTGCCATTGCAAAGTAACCGAATCCGGTATCGCTTGTCTTGGGTGCAGCTACGGGAACGGGATCCGTATATCCCGTGTTAATCGGTCTGTTAACCGGTTTCTTTGTATCCTTGTAAAGAAGAGCGTATGTTGAGAACTTGTCCGTGTAGAAGGAAATCTTGTTGCCAACCTTCTTGCTTTCAAGAATCTCGCTTGTTATGCTGCCGTTTTCTTCCTCATGAGCTCTTACTACGTAATACTTTCTGGTATAACCCTTGGGAGCTTTTAAATTTTTCGGAATCGTAATCTCGATTTTCTCTTTGAATGCGTTCGCTCCGAAAGCTTTTTCAGAAGTATCCTTAATGGGAACCTTATTCAGGTTGAAAACTACAATACCGTCTTCATCCGATACCGTGCAGTTCATGTAAAGTGAAAGATCGAGGTATGCACCGATTTCTGCTTTTGGAGAAATCCTGGTACCGTTTATGTCTTCTCCCGCTTCGATAATACTCTTTACGGAATCCTTACATACTGCGGGAACTTCTGCTTCTTCCTGCTCGCTGATTTCCAGATAAATATGTGCGTCGTAGCCGCCGTTTTCACTTGTTCCGTCAGGACTCTTGGATATCTCGTCGATAATCTTTTCGGCAAATTCCTTCTTTTCATCGGGAAGGTCTGCTTCTTCGATAATCTCGCCGAGAAGGAATTCAGCATCTTTCTTGCTTACTTCTTCAAGGTCGGGTTCATATTCTTTGGCTGATTCATCGATATTAACATCAGATACAATCTTGCCTTCATATACTTTCTTATATTTGATTTTGACTTCGCCCTTGTAGTTATCCTTACCGGTAATAATGATTTCGGAAATATCATCTTCCCCGGTGGGAACGATTTCAACTTCGTAATCTTCATCGATTTCGATTACTTCGCCGTCATCTTTGATTACGATAACGGGATTTCCCTTTTCGTCAGGAGTAATGATGATTTCAATATCATCGTCCTTAAGTGACTTGGGATTAACCGTTGCCGTTGTGGGATAAGTAATTCTGTCGTATGTGTCTTCATCATCGGGGATGAATACCAGTTCATACTGTGTAATACCGCTGTCGCTCACTTCGGGAACAACGTCGGGTGTAACCCATTCAAAATGTCCGGGAACAACGTCGCCGTTCTTGTCTTTTACCACCCAGTCCTTAAGCTCACTGTCGCCGAGTGAATCGCCGTATGTGAGTTCTTCCTGTGTCGGAGGAGTAATAATCGTTGCCGGAATCTTGCCTACCTTTAAGAGTGCTTCTTCATAGGTAATCTCGTAGTTTTCCGTAACGTCTCTGCCGTCTTTTTTGATTACCGCATCTTTGGGTTTAACTTCACCGTTATCGGTAACTACGGTATTGTTGCCGTTAAAATCGATATCATCAAGTGAATCGCCGTCTGCAAGACCGCCTGTTACGGTTACGTCATCCTTATCAAGTCCCAAAGGATCGTTCTTGATAATTTCTACCGGAGTCTCCGTAATCGAAATCGTGATCTTCTTGGGATCAACGGTTACTTTCTTGCTGATTTCGATGGGATCGTATTTAGTCGTATCAGTAGGGGTGAAAACAACTACGTAATCGGTGGAATTGCTGTCTTTTACCTCAGGATTTACATCGGGTGTCTTCCAGCTCCAGGTACCCGGAACAACGTCTCCGTTTTCATCCTTAACTTCGGGATATGTGATTGTGCTGTCCGAAAGCTCGTCGCCGTAAGTAATCTTGCCTACCGTAACATCGCCGTCCGGAGTAATCTTAACTTTGACAACATTAAGGTCGCCGCTTACTACGGTTATATTGTAGTTCTCGGTTACGTCAACGCCGCTCGCATCTTTAATGATAACGATACTGTCTTCGTTGGGTGTAACCGTTGTTTTTCCTACTGCCGAAGTGCTGCCGTCGAAGCTTACTTCCGTAATCTTATCGCCGTCAACAAGTCCGATTACTGTAAGATCGTCAACATCAAGATCAATCTCGTCATCCTTGGAAACCGTTGTGGATGCGGGAGCTTCGACGGTGAGGTCTTTTTTACCGACTTCAACAGTAATGTCGAATTCGATATTGTCATATTTTGAAGAATCATCGGGAACAAATACTACGGTGTAAGGAGTGGTATTGCTGTCGGAAACAACAGGCTCGGTTTCAGGAGTCTTCCACTCGAAGTGACCGGGAACCGTATTTCCTTTTTCATCCTTAATAATGCCGCCGGTAAAAGAGCTGTCTTCCAGCGAATCACCGTATGTAATCTTTTCGGGTGTCGGTAATGTAACCACTTCGATATCAAGCTTGGTAACTTTAAGAACCGAACTGTCGTATGTGATAGAGTAGTTCTTCGTTACGTCGGTAGTACCGTTCTTGATAACCGCATCCTTGGGAGTGATTGTTCCGTTTTCGGTAACTGTTACGTTATCGCCGTCGAAGCTGATTGATGAAAGTGCATCTTCTCCGACAAGGCCGCCTGTTACATCAACATCGCCTGCGTCAAGTCCGAAATCATCACCGGTATCAATTGTGATTGTGTCATCCTTAAGGGAAATCTTAATTTCCTTGGGATTAACTTTGATGGTTGCCGGGAATTCAATCGGATCGTAGGTAACCGTATCAGTCGGGGTAAAAACTATAGTATAGGTTGTTGTTTCGCTGTCATCAACGGTCGGATGTTCACTGCTTTCTTTCCAGGACCAGGTTCCGGGAACGGTTTCGCCTGTCACCTTATCTTTAACAAGGTCATGAGAAATCGAACTGTCAGCAACTGTCTCGCCGTATGTAATCTCACCGTTTGAAAGTGTTCCGGTATGTTCGATGATACGCTTGGTTATCTTCAATACACCGGGGATAACCGAAACTTCGTAATTGTCCGTTACAACGTTTGTCTTGGTAGAATCTTTAACAACAACGCTGGTCTTAACGGGTGTAACAGGTGATTCTCCGAGTTCTGCGGTACTTCCGTCGAATGTAACTGCGGTAAGTACATCACCGTTAACCAGACCTTCTACCGTTGCATCCTTAAGTTCGAAAGGAAGCGGATCGTCTTTGGCCAGTGTTGTCAATGCGGGAGCCGCAACCGTGATGGCTTTTTTATTGACCGTAACCTTAACGGTAAAAGTAATCTCATCGTAACTTGCAGGATCGTCGGGAATAAATTTAACCTCATAATCCGTAACACCGCTGTCGGAAACAACGGGTTCAGTTGAAGGAGTAACCCATACATATTTGCCGGGAACGGTGTTGCCGTTCTCATCGGTAACAACGCCGCCTGTGAAGGAACTGTCTTCAAGTGAATCGCCGTATGTGATTGCACTCGGAGTAGGGTCTGTTGTTACGTCAGCGTCGAGTTTTGTAACTTTGAGTACGCCGGGAACATAGGAAATTTCGTAGTTTCCGGTTACCGTATCACCGCCGTTTGCAACAACCGCGTCTTTTACCGTGATGGAATATGTTCCGACGTTTGAAGTATCTGCGGTATAGTCGAATGTTGAAACCGTATCGCCGAGAACCAGGCCGGTAACCGATTTAAGATCGCTTGTTCCAAGGGTAATTACCGTGCCTTTGGATACTTCGCGATCGGGTGCCGCAATTGTAAGGGTTTTCTTGGCAACCGGAACTATAATCTCGATTTCGATCGGATCGTATTTGCCGTTGTAACTTGCATCAGGAGTGAAGATAACGGTATATGTAACAGTGTCGCCGTCCGTTACTTTAGGGTTCTTCGATGAATCAGCGGTCTCCCAGGTATATGTACCGGTAACAGCTGTTGCACCGTCCTGAATAACTCCGTTTTTGATTACTGCGTCACCTACCGTCTGACCGTAAGTAACACCGTCTGTAGAAGGTTTTGTGGCAACCGTAAGTGCTGCTTTTACTACCGTAAATTTGCCGTTTACGTATGTGATTGCATAATCGTTGGTAACATCTGTGCTGCCTGACTTAATGACTGCTGCCGAAGGAGTGATTATACCGTCGTCGAAAACAGAATCGCAAGCTTTGCTCGGTGTAAGCGTTATCGAATTAATCGCATCGCTTCCGAGAAGACCGGATGATGTGATTTTAGTAATTCCCTTTGTAATCTCGTCACCGATGTGAAGGCCTGTCTGATCGACTGCCGTAATGGTAAGGGGAGCTTGTGTAATACTGAAAGCCTTCGATACCGACTTGGTCGAGCCTTTGTAAGTTACGTAAAGAACAGCTTCATAAGTTCCGACATGAGTCGGAGCTGTCGTCGATTCGGAATAAGTAGTGCTTCCGGTTCCTTTATATTTAAGTTCAATGGTAACCGTATCCTCCACATTTGCGCTTACGCCGTCTGTATAGGATGCGCCGACATATGTATTTGCAGTGTACTGCTTGTTATCTGCTGCAAGTGAAATTGTATATGAGTCGTCGTTCTGATCGCAGTCAAATGTAATTGTGTCGTCAGTATCGTCTGCTGTAACGGTGTAAGTAAGTTTCTGGAAAGGAACTGTGGATACTGTTGTTACGCTGTCAACCGAATAGTTGCCTGCGTCAACACCACCCTCGTAGTTACTGAACTCTACGAAGAAACCTTTAATGTAACTTTTCATCGTTTTAGAACCAAGGTCGTTCCAACCATTTCGTTCCTTATTGTTCTTATCATTAGCGTAATGAACCTGTAACCACCACTCTGAATACTGTTTACTATATGTATCCGGATAATTGTTCGGTTCATAATCAGCGGCTTTCGTTCTGTTCCAATGCTCGTAGTACGGATAACTGTATGCTCTGTCATCCGACATTCGCATTACTGCAAAAGTATCATCATTTACATTATCAGGTTCGTGAGAATAACTACCTGCCAATAAATCTTTTCTGGAATCGCTCTCATCCATAGTTGAGCAACCCCAAATATTTATTTTCATTCCTTTTTCAGGACCACATGCCCAATACCATTCACTTTGGACAGTCTTCTTTGAGCTGTCAATCGGTTCAACAAAAGAATCAGAATTCGAAGGATCAAAAGTGAAACCTCCTTCGACAAGAGAATCTGCAAGTCTTACACCGCCTGCCCAGGCACCATCAGAAGTAATATTATCAAGAATTTTATCTTCTTCACGCTCTGTTATCGTTACAAGATAACCCTGCATACCCATAAAATAGTAACTCTTTGCTGTATTATACGCATCCTTCCAATCCTTAATGGTACTACCATAAGGAACGTACATATAATAATGAACTTCACCGTTATTAAGACTTCCCTGTACCGGAGTATATGCTGTAATGGTAGCTCCACTAGGAAGTTCTGTCTTATTTCCGTCAACGGTAACGGTAATCTTCATACCTTCGTAGTAATAGAAAAGAATATCCCTTAATGTTGACTGAACAGCTGAAACAGTTGCTCCGCCCGAATATGTCCATGTTGCGGTACGATGATATACGCCGTTTGAAAGACTGTCGGCAAGAGTACATCCGGTTGCTTCAAATTTGCCGTAATCAAGCTTCTGTGATGAAGAAATCGAACTTTCATTCTCGACGCTGACATCAACGGTAAGGCTGGTAACGTTACTCGAACCGGTAATTGTTGCATTCGGAAGTTTGAATGTCGAATTTTCGGTAATCCAGCTGGCTTTACCCAAATCAACCGTAAAAGATTTATTATCCGCCTTAGCAACGACAGGGTTTGTAAGCGAACCGGGCATACCGATCGCCGTAACCATAACCACTGATAAAACAACGCTTAAAATTCGTTTAAATGTATTAGTCATCTTTCCCTTCATAATTTTGCACTCCCTCTATCTGAATACTGAAACTGTAAAAATGGTCAAAATTATCACATTTATAGTGAGATTTACATAATATATCGAAAATTCCGCCCAAAACTTTACTTTCCGAGCATAAAGTTTTCATAATTTTACATTTATTTAATACTTTTGTATCGAAATGTACTACTTTTCCCCCCGTGTTCCCCCGCCTGCGGCCACTATGTTCTTTATTCTCTCATCGCGAACTTGATTTATTGACACATCTGGCTTTATTTACACCCTTCCCCCGCCTGCGGCCTCTATGTTCTTTATTCTTTCGTCGCGAACTTGTTTTATTGGCTCAGCCGTCTTTATTTACACCCTTCCCCCGCCTGCGGCCTCTATGTTCTTTATTCTTTCATCGCGAACTTGTTTTTAGGGCTCAGCCGGCTTCTTTATACGCCGTCGGGCAGATGATGATTCCATAAGGGGGCCTTTTGGAGCCGTCGGTTCTTGACGAGGTTTTTTCGAGTCTAGAACCGTTACGTGCGACAATTGAGTGCGAACGTGCCACCGATGGAACATCATCTGCCCGACGGTGGAAAGTGCGAACGTGCCACCGATGGAACATCATCTGCCCGACGGCGTGATAAAAGAACAAAACCAACTTGTACATTACAGCAGACAAGTTCTATGTTATAATTAGTTCGGTGCTTCTTTTATGAAAAAAGAGGGTAAAAATTATATCGACAAATATATGTGAAATATTAACGGAGGGATTGCAAATGAATGCAAAAGAAGTAATTGAAGCCGGCAAAGCCGTCCTCGGAATCGAGTTCGGATCGACCAGAATCAAAGCAGTTCTGTGCGACGAAGCCGGAAGTGTTCTCGCAACAGGCGGCTACGGCTGGGAGAACAGCTACACGGACGGAATCTGGACATATCCGGAAGAGGAAATCTTCACAGGTCTCAGAGAGTGCTACGCAGATTTAAGAAAAGACGTTAACGCCAAATACGGCATTGAAATTAAGAATCTTGCTGCAATCGGTATCTCGGCAATGATGCACGGATATCTTGCATTTGATGCAAATGACAGACTCCTCGTTCCTTTCAGAACCTGGAGAAACACAATCACCGGCGAGGCTGCTGCCGCGCTGACAAAGGAATTCAACTATAACATCCCCGAGAGATGGAGCATCTCGCATCTCTATCAGGCGATTCTCAATAAGGAAGACCATGTAAAAGACATACGATTCTTCACGACACTTGCCGGCTTCGTTCACTTTAAGCTGACCGGTCGCAAGGTACTCGGAGTCGGCGATGCTTCCGGTATGTTCCCCATCGATACGAACACGGTTAATTACGACAGCCGCATGATTGCACGTTTCAATGAACTTGTCGAAGGCAGTGCACTTGCGCTTAAGCTCGAAAATCTTTTACCCGAAGTACTCAAAGCGGGTGCGGATGCGGGCAAACTTACCGCCGAAGGAGCAGCTCTCCTTGACGCAAGCGGAAACTTATGCGCGGGAATTCCTCTCTGCCCTCCCGAAGGTGATGCGCAGACGGGTATGGCCGCAACTCATTCGGTTGCCAAGAGAACGGGTAACATTTCCGCCGGAACTTCCATTTTTGCCATGGTTGTTCTTGAAAAAGAGCTTTCGAAAGTTTATCCGCAGATTGACCTTGTCACAACGCCCGACGGCGCGCTGGTCGGAATGGTTCACTGCAACAACTGCACATCCGACATCAATGCGTGGGTTAAGGTTTTCCGCGAATTCTACGAACTCATGGGACAGACTCCCGACATGAACGAAATTTTCCCGAAGCTTTATTCGGTTGCTTCAAACGGTGCGCCCGACTGTGACGGCGTGCTTTCATACAACTACATTTCCGGCGAATCGGTTACCGGATTTACGAAGGGCGCTCCCCTTGTAATGCGTCCCGGCGAGAACGAGTTCACGCTTGCAAACCTCATGCGTTCGAACCTCTACTCCGCACTCGCAACACTCAAAATCGGTCTCGATTTAATGCTCAACACCGAAGGGGTAAAAGTTGACGAAATGTACGGTCACGGCGGATACTTCAAGACTCCCGGCGTAGGCCAGGCATTTGCCGCAGCTGCAATCAACGCTCCCGTTTCGGTTATGGAAACTGCCGGAGAAGGCGGCGCCTGGGGAATCGCACTACTTGCTTCCTACCTCGCTTACGGTGCTTCCTGCAAGGCATTCAGCGAATTCCTCGATACGAAGATTTTCGCCGGACAGAAAGTCACAAGACTCCTTCCTGACGCAGAGTGTGTTGCCGGATTTGAGCGTTACATGGAGAAATACCGCAAAGGTCTCGCCGTTGAGCGTGCTGCTGTGGATACCCTCGAAGAATCGGATTTCGGTAAAAACGTTTCGGTGATTGCGAACCCCGCATCCGAAAGAATCAAAGAACTCAAGAAAAAAGTCTGCGAGGCAAACCTTCTTCTTCCGAAGCACAACCTTGTTACTTTTACCTGGGGAAATGTCAGTGAAATCGACAGAGAAAGCGGTCTCTTCGTAATCAAGCCGAGCGGTGTCGATTACGACAAGCTTACCGCTGATGATATGGTAGTTCTTGATCTGAACGGTAAAAGAGTTGAAGGAGAACTCAATCCTTCAAGCGATACGCCCACACATCTTGAACTCTACAAGGCGTTCGAGGGAATCGGCGGTATCGTTCATACGCATTCGACTTACGCTACTTCATGGGCTCAGGCCGGAAGATCGATTCCCTGCTACGGAACGACTCATGCAGATTACTTCTACGGTGAAATTCCCTGCGTAAGATGTTTAACGAAAGAAGAAATCGACGAAGCATACGAAACCAACACCGGCAAACTCATCGTAAACGAATTCAACGCACGTTCACTTGACGTTAAAGCTGTTATGGGTGTGCTTTGCAAGAACCACGGACCGTTCGCATGGGGTCGCGATTCAATCGATGCCGTTCACAATGCCGTTGTTCTCGAGGAAGTTGCCAAGATGGCATATTTTGCCGAGGAGATTAACAGAAATATCGAACCCGCTCCGAAGGAACTTCAGGATAAGCATTATTTCCGTAAACACGGCGAAAACGCTTACTACGGACAGAAATAAAAGTTTCACGTACGGGTAGTTTTATATAAAGCTAAAGGCTTTCCGATTAATCTCGGAAAGCCTTTATTTTGTCTTATGAAACACAATTATCTTGCTCTGCACGTATCCCCCGGAATTACCTCCGGCTTCATGACTATATGGCGCTCTCCTTTGAAAGAATCACCGTACTTAATTAAATTAAGTAAAAGATTTCCTGCGGCTTCACCGAGTTCTTCCTGCGGATGAAGCACGGTTGTTATCCGTAGAAGACCGCTGCCGGCAAGGTCCGAATTGTCGAAGCCGGTTACCGAAATATCTTCCGGAACTCTTTTACCGATTTCACTTAAAGAGCGGATAATCTTAATCGCTGTCTGGTCGTTGTAACAGACAATTCCGTCAACAGTCGAGTCCCCGGTGACCAGATTCTTAATACTCTGCGCCGGGTGGATTACACGGTCCTCCGTGTAGAACCAGATGACATGATCCGGATTGTATTCCATGCCTGCTTCGCGAAGTGCGCGGACATATCCCTTGTGACGGTTCTGTCCCTGAATATCATCCGATTTGAAAACCCCCGCGATATTTTTATGACCGAGGGAAATCAGATATTTCGTAATTAGATAACCGCCGAGTTCATCGTCGAGAAGAACGCTCGGCATATCGGAAAGCTGCGAATACATTCCCTGAATGAAAACGCAGGGGATGTTGTAATCCTTAAGTTTGCGGAAGTAATCGAGATATTTGCAGTAGATATGGCTCTTGCTGGGCTCGAGAATAATGCCCTCAATATCTTTCGAAAGAAGTTCTTCAAGGCATTTGGCTTCCCTGGTACGCGAATTGTTGGTGCTTTTAAGGATAATGCTGTAGCCTTCGCCGGCCGCAACTTTCTCAACACCCTGAATAACGCGCGGGAAAATATAATCCGTAAGATATGTGGTAACAAGAGCGACATTTCTGGAAGTTCCGCTGTGACGTACGATTTCACGGCAGAAAGTTCCGCTGCCGTGACGGGCTTCGATGAAGCCCTCTTCTTCCAGAATGGCAAGTGCTTTACGCACCGTTTCACGGCTTACGCCGTAACGTGCCGAAAGCTCGTTTTCAGAAGGAAGTTTCTCTCCGATGGAGATATTCTTCGAGAGAATCTGGTCTTTTATTTTCTCGACCAGTTCAAGATATTTAAAATTCATATATCAAACCCTTACTTCAATTTCTCAAAATACAAATCGTGGGCTGCAACATACTCCTCGTTGAACTTTGTGTCGGAACCCTGATGAAGTGAGGATATATAGTTATGCGCAAGGCTCGCCGTTGCAGGATTTACTCTGGCAACAACGGCCACACCGATATTGGAACAGATATCCGATACTCTCTCAAGATTTGACAGAATATCGAGGAAAACCATACCCGACTGCATAGAGCATTTTCCTTCACGAAGGCGGGCAAGGTGATTGTCGTGCATTGTATTGATGAGGTCGTCCATAACCTCCTCGAGCGGCTCAATATGACGTGCGGCCTCCGCATCACGCTTCTCGAAAGCCTGTGTCGTATACTCGAAAATTTCGTTGATAAGCTCGATACTTGTTCGAAGCTCGTTTAACGCATCCTCGGTAAAAACACATTCATCTTTTGAAAGTGCCTCGGCATCTTCCTTGATATTAACGGCATGATCGCCGAGTCGTTCAAACTGCGTAACCATCTTATGGTACTGATCGAGAATACGAACATGCAGTTCCTCTTTGACATGCGGTGAAAGATTTACAAGGTAGTTGTCAACGCAGTCGGTTAAGGAATCGATGTTATTCTCATCTTCCTCCATCTGCTTGGCAACCTTCTCATCATACGAAAAAACAATATCGAAAGCTCTGTTGATGTTGGCTTCCGATAACGAAAGCATCGTCTTAAGTGCATCGTAACAACCCTGGAAAGCAATCGCGGGTGTTGCGAAAAACAACGGGTTGAGTGCGGCTTTTTTATCCGCATATTTATCTTCGGCTTTAGGCTCGTCCTTAACAAGCTTGCGGCTTAATTTGCTGTACACTCCGACCATCGGTAAAAGAAGAACCGCGCAGGACAGGTTGAAAATCGAGTTGGTGTTGGCAATGGCACCCGAAGTCATCGGCTTATCCCAGATTGCATCAAGCAGACCGAACTGGTGAATCAGCGTTACAACAACAAGAACAAGCACAGTCTCACTTAAGTTAAAAAGAATATTGACGATACCTACACGCTTTGCATCCTGCTTCGCACCGATTGAACAGACGATTGCGGTCGTTACACAGTCGCCGAGATAGATTCCGACAAGCACAACGTATACGGCCTTGAACGGAATATCTCCTCCGAGGGAAAATGCCTGCATGATACCGATTGTTGCGGATGAACTCTGTAAAAGAAATGCGACGCCGGCGCCGACTCCGTAACATAAGAAGGGGTTCTGTCCGAGTCCGGTAAAAAGAGGATCCAAAAGACCGCTCTCCTTAAGTCCGCCTACCGCTCCTGTCATGTTAAGAAGTCCGGTAAAAAGAATACCGAAACCGATGGCGATATTACCGAAATTGTCGGATTTCTTGAACTTGAAAAACATGATAAGAACAATTCCGAGAATAAGTGCGAGCGGAGCAAGTGTGTCGGGCTGGAAAAACTTTAAGACACTCATACCTTCCGAATTGATGTCGAGCAGTCGAATAATCTGACCGGTAACAGTTGTACCTACATTCGCACCGATGATAATTCCCAGGGACTGATTCAGTGAAATAACACCTGCGGCAACAAGACCGGAGGTTATAACGATCGTAGCCGTGGATGACTGGATGATAGCAGTAACCGCGACACCGAGAATAAACGCTTTGATTGGATTGTCGGTAACTTTGCCCATAACAACTTTCAGGGTTCCGGATGAACCCTCTTTAAGACTGTTACCCATGAGTCGCATTCCGTAAAGGAACATTGCGAGTCCGCCAAGCAGTGTGATTATATTAAAAATATACATTTCATACTCCCAAAATACCAATTAATTATTTTTGAGCACCGCTTATAATTATATAGGATTTACGCATATTTACAAGACATTGCGGTAAAAAATGTTTCATTTTGCACGTTTTTTCACAATGTATAAAAAACAGGCACGCTCGGGAAAATATACATATCCCCCAACACAATTTAAGAATTGTT
>JAKSSB010000030.1 GCA_024403285.1 Lachnospiraceae bacterium
TCCGGTATTAAAATAACTCTGAAAAAAATATAGTGCTAAATCCTAAAGACGGGTTGTTGTCTGAAAATGATAAAAATAGAATACCCCTGCAGATGTAAAAATACTGTACATGAGCACAGTAAAAGTGTTATAATGAATAATAAAATGCTCGCAGTGTCGCCACATCTGCAGGAAAGGGATAGTAATTGGGGATGAGAAAAAGGTTTTTTAAGTTAATAAGTGGTGTTCTTTCTTTTACCATGCTGGCTTTGAGCGTGGATTTTAGTGTGCTCGCAGCCGAACCGGTCATTTGTGAAGAAGTAACGGATGATACAGTTTCGGAAGATGCGGAAATTATATCGGAAGAAATCGATGAGAGCGAAGTTATGTCGGAGGAATGTACCGATGATAATCGGATTGATTTCGACAATGAAGCGGCATCTGAAGAGGCCTCGGAGGAAACAGAGGAAAAATCGGTAATCGTTGAGGAAACGGCAGAAGACGGTGTTCCCTGCGATGACGAAATTGCCGGGGAAGATGCTGTAATCGAAGAGATTCCCGAAGAAGAAATTCCGGATGAAGTTTTGGCAGAGGACGAACTGAACGGCAAGACGGCAGCTAAAGAGAAAACCAGAGCGGAGCTGTATGAAGAGGCCAGGAAGAAAGATGGTGTAACGCTTGATAAAACAGCGGATGAGATAAGCAATCCATACGAAAATCCTGATACATTCGAGGGACCCGACAGATATGTTTATGATGCGATTTATTTTGGCGCATATCTTCAGACGGATACCGATAAAGATGGAAAGTTTGATGATGAACAGAAGGAACCTATCAGGTGGAGAGTTCTTTCTGTTGATGATGAAAACAGGGCGTTACTTTGGTCCGATAAAGTTCTTGATCAATATGTATATTTGAATTCTATTCCGAGTGAAAAGAATAAATATGTTTTTTGGCATAATTCTACAATTAGGAGCTGGCTCAACGGATATAATGCCGATGAAAACTATGATAAAATCGATTTCTCGACAGGCAGTACCTTTATTTCAGAGGCCTTTAATGAGAGTGAGAGAAACAATCTGATTCAGAAAGAATTGACAGGTAATTTTATAGATCAGATTAATACGGAATCTGATTCGGAAAATTTTGATACTAGTGATAAAGTGTTTTTACTTTCTTTGGATGATGTTCAAAATGAGGAATATGGTTGTGCCCAGGGAAATATTACACAAGGAGATTTGGATTATTCTTTGTGCAGAGCAGCAAAACTGACTGATTATGCTTCACAGGACGAATATGTGATTAATGGAACGAAGGAAGTTATTCCGCAAAAGGAACGTCATAGAAAATTTTTGAATGCATATTTTTTGAGGACTGCCAAGAACAAAACCGGATGGTATTCCGATGAATTTAATTTTGCGGCCGGTGTAGACTGCACAACTGGCCACTTGTCACCGAGATGGTATTTCCCAAGCGGACCCGACTATGATGAGGGAAATATTCCGCAAATGAATTTGGGAGGAGTCCGTCCTGCAATATATATCGATCTGGATGAAGCAGATTGGGCATATGCCGGCAAAATTGCATCAGATGGGGCGTCGGATAGTACAATAAAGGTATACTTTGATCCTAACGGCGGAACCTTTGATTATGATTATGAGGTATATTCCATTTTGGAGAAGGAATACCGTCAGGACAGGCCAAAACCTGCAAGAGAAGGTTATATATTTAGTGGTTGGAAAAAATATTATCCAGATGGAAAAGAAGCATCAATGTCTCCGGACACATTTTGCCAAACCGATGGAATGTACTATGTGGCACAATGGTGGTATAACGGTGGCGATAGTGCAACTATAAGGCTCTATTTTAATGCTGATGATCCGGATGCGTATGTTTTTGCCGAACCGAGCGGTGTCGGAAGTCCGTTTTTTACATCTACTTATCCGGAAAATTACTATATTGTCAATAAATGTCCGGAACAGGAACCATACTTCCTGGGATGGTATACAGCCCTTGAAGGGGGCAGAAGGATAACTCTTGCCGACCGAATAGAGAAGAGCAGGAGACTGTATGCCCATTGGGACACATCGGAAGTAGATGAGAGAGATATTCCAAATCTTAAATTCAATGAATTCTGGACATCGGAAGTAGGTGATGTTGAATATACCGGCGGAAAACTGAAACCGGAGATAAGAGTATACTACGGTTTCAAACGTCTTAAAGAGGGAAAGGATTATACGATAACCTTTGCCAATAACGTGAATATTTGTGATAAATCGGAAACAAAGGCTCCCATAGCTACAATAAAGGGAAAAGGATACTATTCATCAACTGAAACAATAAAGTTTTCGATAGTATCCAAGAGCCTTTCTGCCGATGAGGAAGGAAAACCTGGAGAGAATGTAACAATACCGGATTTGTATATAAAGGCAGACGGAACCGAGAAGAAGCCGATTCCGTCAGTTAAGGCATCGGGAAAATCTTTAAAGGTAAATACAGACTTTACGGTTAAGTACTATGTGCCCGGAGAACCGGAGGAGGAACTTACAGAAATAAGCACTGTAAAAGAACCCGGAGAATATATACTCGAAGTAAGCGGTAAAGGAAAATATTGTGGCAAAGCAAGAGTAAAACTTGTTGTCAGTGCCGGAACGGATATATCAAAATTAAAGTTCTCTACGATAAAAGATGCTGCTTATAACTTTGAAGGAACTCATGAGGTTTGCCCGGATATAGTAATTAAAGACGGAACATACGAGCTTGTTGAAGGAACCGATTATGAGTGTACATATATCAATAATGATAAAGTCGGAACAGCAAGTGTAATCATAACGGGAACCGATAAAGCAGAGAATGAGAAACAGTATTACGGAACAAAGACGTTAACATTTAAGATTGTGCCGGAAGATATCAAGGGAGTAACCGTTACCGGAATTGAAGAAAATGCTGATTATGCAGTAAAGGAAATAACCTTTGATAATATAGCGGTAACGAAGAATGGCAGAACGCTTGCAGAGGGAACAGATTATACTGTTTCTTATGAAAAGAACAAGAATTGCGGAAAAGCCGCTGTTGTGATTAAAGGAATTAACGGATACAAGGGAACGGTTAAAAAGACGTTTAAAATAAATCCGATCAACTTGACAGAGGCATCAAAAGTATATGTTGATTCTTTTGAAGAAAGCGTTGTATATACGGTCGGAGGAACTATTCCCTCGTTTGATGTGAAGTTCACGGTCGGAGAGAAGACATATATACTGCAGAAAAATAGTGACTATGCGGTTAAGTGTTCTAATAATACGAAGGTAAATGACGGAACAGGAAAGAATAAACCGACCGTAAAGATTATCGGAAAGGGAAATTTCAAAGGAACGATAGAGAAAACCTTTGTAATAACCGAAGCGAACTTCGACAAGGTTAAGATAACCGTTTCGGATAAGGAATATCAGAATAAGAAAGGTAAGTGGAAGAGTAGCGTAACCATAACCGATACAAACGGAAAGAAACTGAAAGCAGGAAAGGATTACGATAAGAAAATCACATATTCGTATGACGGAAAAGCGACAGTAAAGAACGGCAAGAAAGAAATCGTAAGATATCCGGGTGAAAAGATAAACAGTAAGGATATCATTCCGGCGGGAACAATAGTGAGGGTGACCGTCAAAGGAAAGGGAGGATTCCCCGGAGAAAGAGTTGTAACCTATCGAATACGAAAGAAGAATATCTCCAAGCTGAAAGTAACCGTGAAGAACTTTGAATATACAGGCCGAGAGATAACACCTGGACCTGAAGATATCAAGGTAATGGATGGAAACGAAGAGATTCCGTACTTTATGAGTTATTCGAATCTTGACGAATATGAGATAATAGGATACAAAAATAATGTAAATATTGGTACGGCAGAAGTGACAATTAAGGCGTTTACGAACAATGTAAAAGCAGCAGAGAACCCGGGAAACTACTACGGAACCAAAACAGTTAAATTTAAAATAACACCGAAGAAAATCAAATGGTGGTGGAATAAAGAAAATTAAGAAGGAGAAAATGAAAATGAAAGGAATTGCATTCAAAGTCAAAAGAGTCATTTCACTTGTGCTTTCGGTAGCACTTGTTTCCGGAATGATTCTGAATCTGCCGATTACATCATCGGCTGTTTCTACCCCTGTTTCAGAAGATGAAAGTAAGAATGAAACAGTTGCAGAAAAAGAAATTATTGAAGAGACGCCCGAAGTGAAAGAAGAGGAGTCTTTGGTTGCTGTGGAAGTAGCGGAAGAATCTGAGGAGCAGGGTGAAGAATCGGAAGAAGTTGCTGACATCGAAGAAGATGAAGTTGTAGCAGACGAAAAAGTCCTCAGCGAACCCGATGGAGATCCGGGTTCGGGAGAACCTGAAGATCCGGAAGATGAAGAAGGTGATTTTCCTGACATCGCGGACTTTTTTGATGTCACATATAATTATGCATTTGCGACAGATAACGATGAAAAGGTTACTTTTGCACCAATCAAAGAAATAAAAGCAAAAGAAGGTGCTGCTGAAGAATATACATTCAAGTATTCGCTCACAAAAAATGGAGCCTCGAAAAATGATGAATGTCCGGACGTGACAGTTTCGCTAATGGATGAAAATGTTGCGATATATGTTTTTGTAACTGATAAAGATAAGGTCACGGAAGAATATGAATCAAAAGTAAAACTTTATTCAACCAAGAACGTAAATGCAAAGAATAATTCCACGGATCTTGTGTATACGGGAGAAAATATTGAGCCTGAAATTGTTTTGGATTTGAGCAATGATAATCTTCCGAAAGACTTGCCCGACGATTATTTTGAGATAACAGGGTATAGTTATGCTCAGAAAATCGAAGATACTGATGGAACTGTAAGTTTGGGTTCGTCAGTATCAGGCGACTCAAGTGAAGTAGTGCTTCTTGAGCCGGATGCAGGAAAATATGAAGTAAGATTATCGGTTAAACCGACATATGGTGAGTCTTTTAAAACGGCTCCTGTTGAGGTTGGAGTTGGAAAAGCAAAACGCAATATGCATTTTACTTATAATCCAAAAGATATTTTAACGGGTGAGACTCTCGATATTGCTGAAAGCGAGGAGAAGTTATATAAGGTAACATTTACTGTTGTAGGGGATGATGACGAGAAAATCGAGGATGTTGAATATTCTGTAAAGGACAATTCAATACTTAAGGCACATTCCGATATATTATCAATGTCAAATCTTCTCTCTTATAAAGGTGAGTTTGATATACTTAATTCAGGTTTTGTTACGGTTACAGCTAAAGCGCCGGAAACAAAAAATTATGACGTGACTACCGTAGATGTTACTGCAAACGTTTATAGACCTGGAACAGCAGCTATGAAATGGGAGATTGTTAAGGGTATAGAAGAAGAAAATAATAATTTTGTTGATACAGATGGCAATATTATTTCTGCTTTATATACAGATGATTATTACGCAGATAGATGTATAAGATGGAAAAAGGCGATCAGTGTTTATAGTACTGATGTCTATAATATGAGTACCTTAAGTTACTCTATCGATAGTATTTTGTGTTATGGTAAGAACGGCGAGTTATTAGAAACTGACCAATTTTTTAAAACGGAAGAACGTGAAGAGAAAGTTGAAAATACAAACGAAACGAAAAAGTATATTAAAATATCAGCGGCTGAAAGATTAAAAAATACAAATGGTATTAATGAAAGTAAAGGTTTTTCGACTCCGGTTTTGACATTTGATACATCGACAGGAGAGATATACTATACACAGAAATACAATTTTTACTATATTTTCTTTTACGGACAAAATAGCTTACTTGATAAAGTTGTTATTAATATCAGTGCATCAAATAAACAAATGATAAATGGGAATAAAACATCTTCGCTCGGTTATATGTTGACTTTGGCAAAGGAACTTCCGGCTGATAGTGAAGATGACGAGGAAGTTAACCCTGAAGAAAAAATAGAATTTTATCTTGAAGGTGAAGATACTAAACTCACAAAACTTGAAGACAAATGGTATACCAAAAAGGTTATAGCAAAATTGAATAAGGAGAGTATTAGCAAGTACGATATTGCTTTGGCTAAGAACGATCCTTCTGATGAAAATGAAAAGCAGACTTATTCAGACTCTATTACCTTTGGTGATTCGAATAATGCGAACTATTGCATTGAATTATTTAAACAAAATTCTATTGGTAAACACATCTCTGTAGGATTTATGAATATTACTCTTAGTATTGATACTACGGAGCCGGAAATTGCAACTTTGTCATACGGAGGATATGAGCCTATAGATGGGGTATACTATTATGGCAGAAATAAAGAACCTCAAATTTCAATGGATGTAAAGGATGCTACCAGTGGTGTAAAAACTATAAAATGGTATTTGGATGAAACTAATTTAGATAAGAATCCTTCTGACGACTATATTGATTACAGAAAAGCAGATGAAAAGATGAAGGGAACGACTGAATATGTAAATCAGTATGGTAGTTCGCCAAATGAAAGCAATGGTGTTTTGATATCTATTCCATATGATGTTGAATATACGGCAAGACTCTTCGTAGAGGTTTTCGATGCTGCCGGTAACATGAACCTGGTAATAGGTGAAGTTGTTTCTTATAATGGAAAACATACTAAGATTGTTTCGGATAATACTGCGCCTATTTGCGATATTTTACTCACTCCGGAAGCCCCCGATGATAAAGAAGATTATTTGCCACACAGTGTTGAAGATGTTGATTACTATAAATGTAATGTTAAAGTTAATGCATATATTTATGAGAAAAACTTCTTTAAAGAAAATGTGCATGTTTTTTTGAAAGAAGATGACGGAGAAGAAATAGAATTAGAAGACTTGGATTGGAAAAAGCAGGATACTGAAACCGTTATTGATGGAGTGAGCATGCCGACATATTTTATTGAATTAACTCTTTCCAAAGAGGTAAAATATAGTATTCGAATTGAGGCTACTGACTACTCTGGAAATGAAATGGAATCAGTAAAAACTTCAAAGTTTGTAATTGATAAAACTGCGCCTGAATTCTCCCTCGATTTGACCGCGCACAATAACGAGAAATCTATTTACAAAAAACCCACCGATGATGGCAACGCCGAAGCCGGAGAGACTCCGACTCAAAAAGAAACCAATGATGACATTACCTATTATTACGGCGCATCAGAACCTTCCAACGGTGGTGTTGTAGCTACTATGGAAATTGTCGAAAAGAACTTCTTCCCTGAAGATGTTAAGGTTGTTCTTGAGAATGAAAAAGGTGAGTACACGGTATTAAATCTTTACAATACGGAAGAGGAACCAGCTGTTAATTATTGGAAGACTTCAACTAAAAAAAGTGATCCTGATTCCGGTTCCGATTCCAATACGGACACTGATCCTGATTCCAATACGGACACTGATCCCGATTCCAATACGGACACTGATCCCGATTCCAATCCGAATCCCGATCCTAATTCCAATCCGAATCCCGATCCTGATTCCAATCTGAATCCCGATCCTGATGCTAATTCCGGAACAAATTCGCTTATGGGCAATATCATTAACGGAATTTCCAATTTTGTAATGAGAAGGACGGATGGTCAGAATCCCGACGGAAATGGTGGAAACAGCGGAAACGGCGGAAACACCCCTGACAATGGCGGCGGAAATAACGATACTCCTGATGAAATCGTTAATACCTGTAAAATAGCTTTATTTGTTCCTGATGATTTTGCTCGTGATGACGATACTTTTGCTAAGAATGTTCAGGAAGGCAAATACAGAATTAAAGTTGTTTATTCGGATCGTTCCGGAAATGCAATGTGTGGAAAAGAAGATGATCCCGGAATGCTGACATGGCAAACAACCGTTACAAATCCTGAGACACAGGAAAAAGAAAGCGTAGAAGAGAGCGGTTATGCAACTCCTCATCTTGTTTTGGATATTACTGCGCCGAAAGTGAAGATTACTTATTCGGGAGCATCTTCAAAACGTTCTTTGAAAGGTTTTGCCGATTCACAGAATACATATACATATTATGCAGGTACACTTAACGGAACAGTAACTGTTCAGGAAGAGAATTTTGATACAGAAGACAGTTCATTGTATAAGTTTAAATTTGCAGCCAATAGTGTTAGCGGTGGAGATGCTGGAGTAAGTTTGAATGAATGTATTTCAAAGTGGTCACCATCCGCTGATATGTATACGATGGCATGTACATTTAAAAATGATGCGAATTATACATTTGGCTTTGAAAAATTAGCTGACCTGGCAGGAAATGTGGCAGTTCTTCCGAAACCGGATTATTTTACCGTAGATAAAACCAACCCCAAGATTACAGAGATCAAATACAGCACACCGGTACTTGATACTGTTCTCAATGCTGTAACATTCGGATTCTATAATGCTAAGGTTACTGTATCTGTAACAGCCGAAGATGCAACAGCAGGTGTACATGAATTCAATTACAGCTATACAAATGCGGCAGGCGTAAGTGGTGTAAATGCAAGCCTTTCAAATCAGATAGTATCGGAAGGAAATATTAAATATTCAAACGACCATTCGAAAGCAACGCTTACATTTACCATTCCGAAGGATGCCCTCGACAGCAATCACCAGTTCAACGGAACTGTAAAAGTAAGTGTAAAAGACCGTTCGGATAACAGTGCAGCAAGGGAAGACAATAAACGAATCGTAGTAGATACTATCGCTCCGACAGCAACGGTAAGCTATAACGCACCGGTAAACGAAAGAGGAGATAAGTTCTATTATGCTAGCGATATTACCGGAACAGTAACAATTAACGAAGCAAACTTCTATGCAACGGATGTAGTCGTAACGGTTTCAAAGAACGGTTCGGAAGGCTCAGTGCTTACGACAAGCTGGACGGATCAGAGTACGGATGTACACGTTGGTCACTTTACTCTTTCGGAAGAAGGCGAATATATAGTACGAATTAATTACAAAGATAAGTCAACGAATACAATGACAGAGTATGTATCCGGACTTATGGTAATTGATAAGACAATCGACGAACCTGTCTTCAAGATTAACGGAGTCGAGAAGAGCGGAGATATGGGAGGAGCATATAAGGACGAATTGAACGTATCTTACAGCTTCAATGACACAAACTACAATGCATCGGAAGTTAAACTTACCAAGATCAGTTTCGCTCAGAAAGATGATGTAACAGCAACATACATTAAGACAACTGAAACTTCTAACGGAGGAAACGGAACCTTTGATATTGCAAAGGCAGTGGATACAGACGGAATCTATCTGTTAGAGATATCAATGAGTGACCTTGCAGGTCATTCAATTGAGCAGTATGTTAAGTTTACAGCCAACAGATACGGCTCTGTATTCGAGTATAGCGATTATCTTGTATGGCTTATCTCAGACGGAGGTCAGTATGTTAAACTTAACGGAGATGAAGCGATAACCGAGAATCTTGTGATTACTGAGTACAATCCCGACAGAGTTGAGAACGGTTCATTAAGTATCACAGCTACAAGAGACGGAGAGGCTGTACCGGTAGATTACACAACAGTTGAGTCTGAAATTAACAGAAGCGCTGAGCAGACACCTAACGGATGGTTCACATACATCTACACAATCGATAAAGCAAACTTTATCGAGGACGGACATTACAAGATTAGCATTTCTTCATCGGATGCAACCGGAAATACAACAACAAGTGTACCGGATAACTCATTTGATGCTAAGGGAAATAAGATTCTCGATATTATGTCTTTTACCGTGGATACAACCAACCCGGAGATTAGAAATATCATCAATCTTGATTCGTCGGTTATTAACGCGCAGACTCTTGAAGTTAAGTATTCACTGCTTGACCTCGGAGGACTTAAGTCGGTAGAGGCATATGTTGACGGCAAACCTGTCGAGACAGCACTTGACCTTGAACAGGGAAGCAACAACTACAACGGATCCTTTATTCTCAACGACAGTCCTGAAGCACAGGAAGTTAGACTTGTTATCGAAGACCTTGCCGGAAACGTAACCGATACGGATGATTCGACTTGGAAAGATGAGCAGGTAAGAGCAGGAAGCTATGTATTTAAGAATCCTGTAACTGTATCAACCAACCTGATGGTACTTTGGCTTGCTAACAAGTTTGCGTTCTTCGGTTCAATCGGACTTGTTACAGTTCTTGTTATCGGCGGAGTAGTATTTGTTGTGGCAAGAAAGAAGAGATATTAATACAACATTAGAGTGATATTAATACAACATTAGATTGATATTATGTAAGATGACCACCTGTCTGTAACGGACAGGTGGTTTTCTGTTATAAAAGAATTACATTTCTTTCGGAATTTCAAATATAAGATAATAAGTGATTATGTCCGATAAACATTATATAGGTTTCAGCCGGTAAGAGATTTTTTAAAACGGATTTTGGGCATTTTGTTTTTATAGAAGCGAGGTGTTTATCATGGATGGATTCAAAACGGAACAATCAACATATGAATATATCAAGTCTGTTCTCGGATCGGGCGACCGTTTCGGAACTTTTGACTGGTCGGAAGATAAGATAAACGCGATGGCGGCCGAGTACAAATCGCATCTGATTCTGTTCAGGAAGTATATTGGCAAGGCATCGGCAATTCAGGAAGAGTATGTAAACCGGCGTTCTGCCACCGAGAAAAATCATGATGACAGAATCGAGCAGATTAAGAATGATTTTGAACAAAATTCCGATGTTAAGGAATTGGCTGAAAAAGAAGCCTTGGGTAAAGCTCTTCGTATTATTATCAAAGGCGAAAAGGGAGATATAGATGCGGCCGTTAAGTTTAATAACGGTGTTGCGCCGACTCCCGAGGAGGCACTGAAAAAGCTTCCCGATTGTGATAAGAGAGTTCAAGTGCTCCGGGAATCTGTCAATGAATTAATTGATGTCAGGGAAAAGGACCTGGTAAAAAATGAGAATGACAGAGCGGCAGCGTATGCTTCTTTGGATGTCGAGTACAATAAGAAGTACGAAGCCGCATATGAAGAGATGCCTTCCTCTTTTAAGGATAAAATGAAAGAGGAAATATTAGGGGATGAGATAAAATCAGATACTAAGGGATACGAAGTTGCAGATGATAGATTTTCTGATATTACGAAATTCCATAGTGTATATGATAAATATACCCGGGATTTGAATAAGTTTATCGAACGAACCGATATGGTTTTTAACGATGTCAGGAAGGAATTCTATCAGAATCACATTGAACCGTTCAGCAAAGTTACTGAATTCTATTACAGCGAGTCAAAGAAGGGTAAAACCCCGACTCCTGAAGCTTTCAATAAGTATATTGACGAGAATTTGACGCAGAGCCAGAAGGATAATCTTTTTCGCAATTATTCCGATTTCCGCATGGATCCGGAGAAGTGTGTTCAGTCGCTGAATTCACAGAGTACTTTTACCAATGCATGTCGTAAATACGCGCAGATGTCGGATGCGTTCAACAAAATTAATCAGAATCGTCTGCCGGCGTTTGACACGATGGACATGGCTGATAAAAAAAGATTCGCTCCGGCTTTCGAAGACGATCTGGCGACGGTTTCGAAACGAATCAGCCCGCTTGAAAATGAAAGAAACATCGTCGATGTTAAAAATGACGTTATCGGCAAGTCTGTCAACGCGGTTAAATCAGTGTCGAGAACATCGCAGGATTTGTTCAACGACATGGTTAAAAAGTATAACGGAAGTATCAACTCGTTAAAAGGCAAAAATTTTGAAAGTGAGTCATTTGACAGCAAGAGTTTTTCGGATGCACTGAGCACACTGCAAAAGGGAACGCTTGACTCTGCAGGGATGAAGAAAACCGCTTCGTATATCAGTCACGGCGCGGATCTTTGGATGAGTGCAAACCCTCCCGGAATTACCAACAGATCGTTGCATGAGCAGTTGCATAATGTCAAAAATCTGGCGTTCGAAATGGAACTGAACGGTATGATGAGTGAATACTTTGAGAGAAAGGACGAATTATTCTACGACTCACTTGTAAATCGTGACGGAGACGGTATTCTTGGCTTGTCAACCAAACAGATTGAAGAGAAAATTTCCAATCTTAATAAGTCGATTGAATCCCTCGACGAAACGAGAGATACGCTCTTGGATCAGTTCATTAAAGACGGTCAGGCCGAGAATCTTGATGCTTTTGATATTCTTTCCGATGCGGTACAGGAGCATAGGGCGATGAAGAGTCAAAAGCAGATTCAGCTGAACAGTTTGCAGAAAGAGTATGACGAACTGAGCGAGGAAGATAAAAATGGCGAAAAAGGCGAAACGCTTAAAAACGATATGAACGGTCTCCGGGAAGGAATAGAGGACTTAAATCAAAATATCGTTCAGCGAACCAAAGGCATGGAAAACTCGCTGCAGTCTTTAAATCCTCAGTTGCTTGAGCTGTTTGTAAACACCGAGGCTAAGCGCGAGACAATGCTTGAGAGTAAGCAACGACTGGAGGAAGCGAACGGCAAAATTAAAGCTCCCGAATTTCAGATTCGCAAAATGCTCGAAAACAAAATTAAGGATATCAGAGATCAGTTTAATAAGATTCCCGATTCCGGTAAGTCCGAATATTACAAGAATATGTATAATTCGCTTGTCAAGGCCGAAATTGGTCTGAGTAGAGCGAACACCATGGCTGATATGAAGAATGTTCTCGATCAGGCAAAAGGTCCCGTTAATACGTATGTAAGTAAAAGAGATTCTTTAATTAAGTGGTCGACAACCGGTGCCGAGCGAATTAATAATGCCAAAGAAGCAAAAGGTATGCTGGACGCATTCGATCGCGTATATGAAGCTTTTAATGAGAAAGAGAAGCAGGCACAAGAGAAAGGCCAAAAAGTCAAAGACGCGGGAACTACTTATTTCCCGAGGAATTATCGAAAAGTCGGAAGCGTGAAGACTATAGAATATCCTATGGAAAAAGAAAATGCCGATTTTGGAGATCTGATGAAAGAACAGGAAGCGGAAAATAATGCATTAAAGAAGGAAAAAGCTTTGCAGGCTTCCAGGCTTGCCAAAGCGGTTTCGGAGAAAACTCAGACCGAGAAAACCCGTATGACGACAAAAGTTCAAACGGAAAAGAAAGGTCCGGCCCCGGGAATAAGTCTCTGATAACGGTTACCTGATTCGTAATTACAAATCTCATCACAGCGAAAGTAAAACTTCGCCGTGGTGAGATTTTTTTTACCCCTGATTGTATTGCGCAATAAATTGTCTTTCCACGGCGGCTGTCTTGACCGTACAGTGAGAATATAATATTATAATTTTTGTGAGAAAAACAATGGGCCGCGTGTCCGCATATGGGGAAACCCGAAGGAGGCAAAATGAGAAAATTCAGAAAAACATCAGCCCGCATAATCGGTGTACTGCTTTGCGTTGCGATGTGTCTTGAAACGAACGGTTTCACGGCATTGGCAGCAGAAGTGAATACAACGACCGGCGAGGAAGCTTTTGAGGTTGTTGATGAAACAACAGTCGAAGAGACGGAAGCACCTGTGATTGAGGAAGAGTCCGTTTTCGAAGAACAGGAAGAAACGGTTGAAGAAGAGCCCGTTTCCGAAGAACAGGAAGAAACGGTTGAAGAAGAGCCCGTTTCCGAAGAGCTGGAAGAAACGATTGAAGAAGAGCCCGTTTCTGAAGAACAGGAAGAAACGATTGAAGAAGAGCCCGTTTTCGAAGAACAGGAGGAGACACTTGGAGAAGACCCCGTTATCGAAGATACTCCCGTTTTCAATCTGGAAAACGGTGTACTTACCGTTAACGCAGATGCTGACTGGTTGAGAACAGATGATTCTCTTCCGCTTTGGTATGAGAATCGTGCTGAAATTGTAACGGCAAATGTTAAGCTGGCAAATGTCACGGATGTTTCTTACATGTTCGCTGACTGTGTGAACTTAACGGAAGTTAATTTCGAGGATGTTGATACTTCGGCAGTCACCGATTTTTCCTACATGTTTAAGAATTGTAAGTCACTGGAAACCGTTAATCTTACCGGAATCACAACCAAAGCCGGCAAGAAATTTATCGGAATGTTCGAAGACTGTACAAGTCTTAAAGAGCTTGATTTGAGCATGTTCGTTATCAGTGCAGACGCTGACACCAAAGATTTCTTTAACTGCACCAACGAGGAGAAGAGTGTAACTCCTCACAAGATTGAAACACCTTCAAAGTGTGGTGCCGAAATTCTTTTACCCAGAAAATATGCTACATCCAAGGGTAAAAAATATGAGAAGTTCCCCAAAGAAAAGACTTCTCTTTTATTCGTTTTCAATGTTTCCTACAAAGAAGAGGAATACGAATTCAAAAATCCCAATCCGACAGAGATTGTTTACGGTAAAAAAATTACTTTGAAGAATCCCACGAGAACCGGATACAAATTTGAAAAATGGATTGATACAATCGGTAGCACCGTAACTGAACTTAATGGGGAACATGATTATTCATTAAAAGCTGTCTGGACTCCGATTAAGTATACACTTGTTCTCAAAGGAAACGGCGGAACAAGGATTGCAGACGATGGAACAGGCAACACAACAAATACCGTTACGATAGAGAATATCCCGTATGACGTATCTCTGAATGATTTAGTGGACTTCAGTGCTTTAGGAGATGAGTCGACAATATTTACGAAAAAGGGATATTCATTATTGAGCTGGACTACAAAGGCTAACGGTAAAGGAAAGAGTTATTACCTGTATGAGCTGGGAGAATCAAGCGGTCTTTCGGCCAAGGACGGCGGCCAAATTACTTTGTATGTCAAATGGGAGGCAATCAGGTATAACCTTTGCATGCATAGGGCTGCCGATACTGTGGATATCGTTACCGTAGACGACAGTAATATGACCAGCGATTGGGGAGATATCGAATGGGGCTTGGCTGATGCTTATTACAATAAAAAAACAAAGCTTCCCAAAAATAAATTTGAAAATCCCGGATATTACTTTGTAGGCTGGAGCAGAACAAAGGGCGGAGAAGTGGAATATAAGGATATGGCAACGATTAAGAATCTTGCTGACACGGAGAATGCCTATGTTGATTTCTATGCCGTTTGGGCTCCTGTAACATATACCGTTAAGTTCAATTTAAACGGAAGTAAAGGAAAGGTTCCCGCGACCGTTAAAGATTGTCAGATTGGCGTTAAATCTGTGGATTTGCCAGCTTTGAGAGGAGATGCTTCATACAGCTTAAATACCAAACTGGACGAGAACGGGAATAAACTTTATACTTTTGTCGGCTGGAGTATGAATAAGAACATTTCTTACTTCGACGACGGTTATAAAGGTTGCTACGGAGAAGATCACTTTCAAAATGCCAATATAGCTGCGACCAAAAAGAACCAGGTTGTTACTTTATATGCAATGTGGCAATATGAGTATAAACAAGAAATTAATGAAGACATCGTTAACACCTATAAAAGTTTCTATAATGCTAACGTAAATATGGGATCGCAGGACGGCTTTCAGGTTTTAAATGACTGGAATGATTATAACACCGGATATTACTGCATCGGATATAATACAAGCAAAGCAAATGCTCAAAAAGGCAAAGTAAATGTTAAGTTCAATAAGAATTATAAGAATTTTGCCGGCAAAACTTTATATGCTGTATGGAAACCGATAAATTATAAAGTTAAATTCGACAAGAATGCCCCGAATGGTGTCAAGGTTACCGGCTCGATGAAGACCATGTCCTGCAAAGGAAATAAAGCATACGAAACTCCTACCAATAATTTCAAAGCACCCGGATACAAATTCGGTGGATGGATAGTAATTAACCTCAGAAATGGAGACACTGTCGGCAATGTGCCGGATGAAACTACTTTCTCTTTGAATCAATTTACTTCAAGTAAGCACAATAAGGATGTATTCTTATTTGAAGCCAACTGGGTCAAAATAGAGTAATAGAACCGGAGTTTGTTACTGCCGTCGGGAATCGGAGAAACAGAATGAAAATACTTGTATTAAACGGAAGCCCAAAGGGAAAGGGAAGCAACACATATCGTTTGACGGAAGCGTTCCTCGAAGGAATATGCACCGCGGAAGAAGCATCAGGCAACCCCGCGCCTCAAACGGAAATTCTGGAAGTTTCCAAACTGAATATCAAGCCGTGCCTCGGCTGTTTTTCATGTTGGAACAAAACCCCGGGCGAATGCTGCATTCACGACGATATGAGCACGGTAATAGAGAAATTTCTGTGGGCAGATGTTACGGTCTGGAGTTTCCCGCTGTACTACTTCGGACTGCCCGGCCCGCTTAAGAATCTGATTGACAGGCAGCTCCCCATGTCCCTTCCGTTTATGGCCGAAGGGGCGGAAAGCGGAGGCCATCCGTCGCGCTACGACATGACCGGCCACAGAAACGTTCTGATTTCCACCTGCGGATTCTACACCGCACAGGGCAACTATGACGGCGTAACCGACATGTTCGACCACTTTTGCGGCAAAGACCGCTACACAACGATTTTCTGCGGTCAGGGTGAACTTTTCCGGGTAAAAGAACTCTCGAAACGCACCGACGAATATCTCGCCTGTGTAAGGAAGGCCGGCGAAGAATTTGCTTCCGGCGGAATCGGCGCCGAAACAAGAGCGAAACTTGAGGAACTTCTCTATCCCAGAGAAGTGTTCGAGACCATGGCGGATGCAAGCTGGGGCGTTTCCAAAGATGGCACCGCGGAAGACACAAGCTTGGTATTCACAAAGCAGATGGCAGCGCTGTACAGCAAAGAATCATGGCCCGGTCACGACCTTGTCATCGAAATGAACTACACGGATATCGGCAAAAAATATCACATAATCCTCGGTCGCGACGGCAGCAGCGTTTCAGAAGATTTAACAGGCGAATGCACGACAAGAATAAACACTCCGTACTCCGTCTGGTGTTCCATCGCCTCGGGCGAAATCGCCGGTGACGAAGCAATGATGAAGCACCTCTATTCGGTTGAAGGCGATTTTGACATTATGCTTCACTGGGACAGGTATTTCGGCGGCAAAGAGGGCACCCCGCCCGAGTCGGCCGGCGGCAGGGAGCGGACAAATATGCTACTGCTTCTTTTACCATGGATCGTATTCTGGGTTGCAGCTTCAATCAACAGTTTCGCGGGCAGCTTAATAAGCATCGCGGTCTGCGTAATTCTGCCGGTGCTTATGCGACGGGTAAAAGACACGCTTTACGACCGTCTCTCTGTGCTGGGCGTAGGCGCCTGCTCGCTTGCACTTATATCGGGCCTGCCGGCCTTATGGATAATCCCGGGCTCGTATTTCCTGTTCGGATTAATGTGGTGCGCATCGTGCCTGACGAAAATCCCGCTTACGGCGCATTATTCGAAGAACGATTACAACGGTGATGCGGCATTTTCAAACCCGATTTTCATTAAAACGAACAGAATTCTGACCCTGGCATGGGGAATTCTGTATCTTTTAACCCCGATCTGGACATTTTATATTATGCGCACCGATATCGGTAGTCTTGTCGGCGCGGTGAATTCGGTTCTTCCTGCGATTATGGGTATTTTCACGGCGTGGTTTCAGAAATGGTACCCCGCGCATGTTGCAAAAGGATAGAAATGTAACCTTTGTGTGCCTTTGTGTGTGCTAAACTCGTACCAACTTAACTCTTTTGATTCGGAGGTGCGTATATGGGTAAAAATTATAAAGAAGCAATCAGCAGCATGTATGACAGACATTTCGTATCTTTTACGGGATATGGAAATATGTTTGTAAAGAAAAGCGATAAAACGGAGAACGAGCAGGCTAATCCCGAAGCGAATCCGGAGGAGATTGCGAAGGCGAAAGCGGTCATGGATCCGTTCAAACCCGGGTACACATCGAAGAATGAAGGATTTAACAAAGTTAAAAATCTTTTGGGCGAGTTGGAAGAAATCTGCAAACAGCCGGACCGCCAAGCAGAAAAATATGACGATGTTCTGGAAATGATTAGTGAAATAAATGCCGGAATTACCGGATACCTCGATGGCAAAGAGTATTCCAAAGATCCCGAATACAGAGCGGTTTTGCGTCTCAAATCCGAGATGAAGGCATTTGAGTTCGACATGGGTTCGATCGGTAAAATAGACGCGGCTTTTGAAAAGGCCAAGAAGGACAGCCGGGTGAAAATCCCCGAGCTTAAGATAGCGGATTTGAAACTTAAGGAAAGAACAGGAAAGGCTTACTGGGAACAGATGTACAAGGCTGTCGGCCCGTTCTATTCCGAGTCCGAAAGAAAAGCGGCCAGAGACAAAATTGAAGAAAAAATTATGGATGATTATTACAGAATGGGCACATCGAGAGGCTCTCTGGTACTTAACAAGGTGATAGTCAATCATTACAAAAAACGTGATGAGTATTACAAGACTATCTCTCGTGTTCACAGGAAAGCTGTTGAACGATTGGACGGCACTATTCAGTCTGACGATTTACAAAAGTATCTTAAGGAGCATGATTATGTTCAAAAAACGTGGAAGCAGACCTACTATGAAATGAGTAATCAGGTTACTGCGTATAACAACGTGCTGGCTGCGAAGGACCTAAACCCCAACGTTAAAAAACTCAGAGATTTAATAGTCAAGAAAAACAACAGTAAAATAGGCGAGAAGGATTATAATGATAAATTAAACAAATATTTGCCTTCTGCCATGAAGGATCTGCAGAATGCAGGTAAAAATCCACTCACAGATGATGAAAAGAAATTCGTTGAAATACTTAACGGCAGAGGCATTGAAAAATATAAACTTTCAGCGGATACCTATAAGCAGAAATATGAAGAAGAGGCCAAGCTGATAGACGATACTTTCAACAGAGTGGATGAATTTGCTTCACAATATATTGACAAAGAAGCAGCGAAATTCTCGGGACTCAGCGCACATGAAGAAGCTGAGTTAAGCCATGCACGTTCACTTCATAATCCGGAAAATGAATCATTCGAAAAGATGGAGAATTACTGTGTCAGTTACAGAAACGATATCAAGGGATCATATAACGATTATAAGAAATCACTTGCGAATTATAAAGAATTTCTGAAGGAATATGCCGACGCAATAAATCATTACAATGAAATTAAAAATCAGTATGACAAGACTGTTGAAATAATTACGAATCGGTCACGCCGGGATATCAATAAGGATACACCTGTTTCCGAAGCGAAAAAGGGCGTTTTCGAAGCCGTTATTATCGACATGGCGGCTCGACTTGATAAAGTCAAGACCAGAACATTTTCGAAAAACAGCGATGAATTCGAGGATATGTTAGGCAAGGTAAACGCAATCAGGGAGAAACTGAACAAAGAAGCGGACTATAAGGATTCAGAAGCTTTTATGAATGATATGAAAGAGCTGAACGAATTTGCGACCAAGTACAGTCAGGCAAAAGGCGGTGCCGTCAGAAGTACGACTCAGGGCCAGGAAAGACTTGATATTGCTCATGAAATTATGGCAACATTCGCCAAAGAAAACCATATTGCCGATGATATTGAAAAGGTTCAGATCACACAGGATGAAATCAAGTATGATGACTATACGAAGATGATGGAGAACGAAACAAAGTCTTTTACGGAGTATTGTGAGAAATGCAATGAATTACTTCAGAAGGGCAACTACAGATTCGACGAGTCAAAACTTGATCAGCCGGCGGATTTAAATGAATTGGGAATCCTGATTGCAAACTGTGAAAAAGAAGAGAAAGATATTGATTCACTGATTAACTACCATTCCGGGGTAGATTTCGACGAAGATCATCGTAACTATTTTGTCCGTAAGAAGCCGGATGACAGTATTACCAAATATGAAAAGAGATTTCGTGAAGGTTATGATAGATACATAGGTTTCTACGATAGTTCGTACAAGCATGAGTTTGAATGGTATGAGAATAAAATTGAAAAAGATAAGGTTTACAATCATTTCAAGGAGGCAGCAAAGAAACCGGGATATAACCGTGATAAGGAAATTAAAGTTTATGTAGACGGTATTGCCGGTAAAGTAAAGGCTTTTGAAGATGAATTGGCTGATGAACTCAATGTTGAACTTCACGGACCGGAGGCAGCCTTCAAAGAGAGGACGTCCTTCAGGGAAATTGACCTGGAGCAGAACCCCGGAGCAAAGCAGGTGCGCCTAACCGGTATAAATGATTATTCAAAGGAAACAGACAAGCAAAATACGATGAAACCATAGTTATTTCATTACTAATTATTGAATAATTAAGGATAAACAAATGAATTCAAATAACACCACCGGATAATCCGTCCGGTGGTGTTGTATGTGCGCCTAGCGGCGCACGTTTCTAACGGGTTAAAGTCCCGAATCCGCCCG
>JAKSSB010000031.1 GCA_024403285.1 Lachnospiraceae bacterium
GAACGGACGACCTCAAAAGGCCGCCCGGTCAGTAAACTTATCATCTTTTTCATCCCGACGTCACACGGGATGTTAATATTCTATTTGAGTGCTGCGATGTTAACGATACGTTTGAATTCTTTTCTTAAATCGTCTTTCGAATCAAGTTCGTCAAGAACATCCGCAACATGATCTATGTTTCCGTCTCCGACATAATCACTCTTCTTTAAAATCATTGAGAATTCAGCCACTGCAGCAGCAAATCTGAAATCTTCCGAAGGTGTGTCGGTATAAACGTTTGCACCGATCGGATACTCAAGAAGCTTGGATTCGTCTTCGTCAGGCTCTTTGTATCTTACGGAAAGAGTGAGCCATTCGTTTGAATTAAGTGCTTCGTCGGTAAGTGTGTTCTCCTGATACTTAAGATCGGAACCGGAATTTTCTTCATTCTTCGGAACGATTTCGTAAAGAACGGTTACGCTGTGACCTGCACCGATTTCACCGGCATCCTTTGTATCGTCTGCGAAATCCTCTGCTGCCATTACTCTGTTTTCATAGCCGACAAGTCTGTACTCCGACACGAAATTGGGGTTAAATTCAACCTGAAGCTTAACATCCTTTGCAACCGTAACCATGGTTGCTCCGAGTTCGTCCACAAGAATCTTCTTTGCTTCCGAAATTGAATCGATATAACCGTAGTTTCCGTTTCCGTCATCAGCGAGAGTTTCCATTCTGGTATCCGAATAATTGCCCATTCCGAAACCAAGAACAGAAAGGAAAATACCGTCCTTACTCTTTTCTTTTATCAGATCGGAAAGTTCGCTTTCACTTGCCTTTCCGACATTGAAATCACCGTCTGTCGCAAGAATGACACGGTTGTTACCACCCTTGATGAAATTCTTCTTAGCGGTCTTGTAAGCAAGTTCGATTCCGCCTTCGCCGTTCGTCGATCCGCCTGCTGTAAGTGAATCGAGTGCATCGAGAATTTCTTTTTTCTCATCGCCATGTACACCGTCGATAACACAGTCAACTCCGCTTGCGTACGTTACAATCGAAACTCTGTCCTTCTTTGTAAGATTATCGATAAGAAGAGCAAAAGATTCTTTTAACAGCGGAAGCTTATTGGAATCGTACATTGAACCCGAAACATCTATAAGGAAAACAATATTTGAATCCGGTGCTTCGCTGAAATCGATTGCTTCGGTCTGAAGACCGAGGTGAAGGAGCTCATGTTCCGTATTCCAGGGGCATTCCGAGATTGATGCGTTAACTCCGAAAGGAGCATCGCCGTCCGGTCCCTGATAATTGTATGAGAAGTAATTGACCATCTCTTCGGTTCTCACCGCACCGCTCGGAATATTGTCTAGAGCGACTCCGTCCGAAAGCATTCTTCTTACGTTTGAATACGAAGCGGTATCTACATCCGCAGAAAAAGTTGAAAGCGGAGAAACACTGACATCTTTAAAGCCGTTCTCATCTACCGAAGCATACTCTTCGGTATTGAAATCCTCTACGCAGAATTCTTCCACTTCATAATACTGATATGCCGACTGTGTTCTGCCCGATGAAGCCGCACTCATCATAGTTGCGCCATTTGTCATCGGAGCCGCTCCGCAACAGGAATAAGAAGTATTCGATTCGGCAGTGACATCTTTTCTTTGTCCGCATCCGACAAGAGTACTTAAAACCAGACAAACCGTCAATGAAATAACTGTAATTTTCTTAATCATAACAAATCCTCCCTTTTGGCTTTTTCATTTTCAAGCCCTGTTAATCAATAAACAATTCAAATGTCCGTTCGTTACACATGTTTTAAAAAATTATTCCAAAAATTTGCAAAAAATTTTCAAGTGCATCCGACCGGGCTTTTTTACCAAGGGAATCTTTGCTCCTCCCAAAAGCAAAAACTCCTTTTTTCATCCGGATACTAAAGAGACGGATTCAAAAGGAGTTTTTATGGATATATAATTTTAAACTGATTTTAACTGAATTAAAAGATAACTGATTTACTTCTTACGGCTGTCAAAATATACAAATTTATCAATCGCATCAAGGATGTCCTTAAAGTCATCTCTGGTTGACAAATCGATATACTTTTTCAAAATTTCGGTTTCTTTCTCGCCCTTGTACCGGCCGTAAAAGATATCGAAAAGATTATGACCTCTGGCATAAATCAGAATGGTATCAAGATTATTCTTAATGTCTTCCGGAGAATTAATCTCGATTCCGGTCTTCTCGCGAAGATTTACAAAGCTTCTGATTTTGTAAAGGTACTCTTTATATTTGGCATAGAAAATCCGGTAAAAATCATCTTCGCTTCCTACCACACCGATTGCCGCCATAATCTTCGGATTGAAAAAGTAATTCTCAAAAGAATAGTAGCGAAGAATCAGGACGTTTTCTTCCCTTACTCTCGGAAGTCCGCCCGCATCTTCCTTTCCGCGCTCGTCGTAATATCTGCAAAGAGAACGTTTAAGTTCTTCCGCATCCTTGCCGTCGCCGTCGCGTATCATCAGAAACTGATCTTTTAAGTACAATTTATTGATATATTTGAGATTGGCATACGTCTTGATATTGGTGCAGCTGTTCGTCGAGATAATGGCGATTCGCATAAGCTCGCCGTCCGAATCGTACACTTCCGAATAATACCTGTCCAAAAGCATCGGAAGCCTCGATTTGTCCTGTTTGCCTTCGACAATGAAAACAAACGAAACATTCATAAAGTCGTTCGCGCTGTATCCCAAATCGTCGAGAATCCGCCCGATATCGTTGTCTTCGAGCACACGCGGCAGACCGTTTGAATCAAGCACCACCTGCTTAATCTGCTTCTTGGTGAAGTTGAATATCATAAGCGGTGAATGCGTACAGAAAATCACCTGATTCTTCTCCGAAAGACGGTAAAGGATTTCACCCGCCGTCTTCTGAAGCTGCGGATGAAGGAAAAGTTCCGGATCCTCAAACATAAGAATGCACGGCAGTTTCTCCGATTCCTGCATATACGCCTCCAAAAGCGAAAGAATGTAAATGCTCTTCATTCCGTCCGACATGTTCTCCGTTGGCTCGAAATCGTCCGAATCGTCGCGGTAGCTCACGATATTCACATCCATCAGATTGTCGAGATTGACGTTAATGTGATTGACAAGCGTTCCCTTCAATCCCGTATTTTTGGTAAAACAGCTGTTTAACCGCTCCATGAAATCATCGCTGTCCATGTGAAGCATCTTGTACTCCAAAAGCTTCTCCGTTTCGAAAACGGTCAGTTCATCGGCTCTTTTACCGGCTATCTTTCCTATGCACTGAAAGCAGGCGTTGCAGTCCCTGCTCTCATCGAACATGCACTTGTTCTCCTTAAGCAGATCCGTGGTTTCCTCTCGGATTCCCGTATGAAGAATGTCACGCTCGATTTCACCGATGTTTCTGCGGTGGTCGATATAATAAATCTTCGGCAGAATAAGCGGAATGTTCGGGTTGTCCTTCGTCACGCCGTCGCTGTAGCGGATTCTTCCGTCACGGTTTGCGACAAACGTAAACTCAATCGCGCCGTCTTTGTACGACGGAAATTTCTCACAGAAATCCCGGTAAAAGAGATCGTAGTTTTTGTATCGGTTTACGATTCCCCTCCGGTGAAAAATACGCAGGTCTTCGTCCGAAACGGAAAGAAGCATCTTAATCTCGACATTGCTTCCGTCGGACGCAAAATTCCTGTCGACAAGAGGGAGCTGTCCGCAAGCCGCCATGACGGCATCGAGAACGGCGCTTTTACCGACGCTGTTACGACCGATTAAAATGCAGGCATTCTCCATCTGTCTGATTTCAAGATCCTTAATGAACTTGTAATTCTTAATTCTTAAGGATTTAATCTCCATAGAAATTACTCCTCTGCGAAGGTTGAATTTGAAATAACGTAATCAAGTACTTTGTTCTTCAAAAGGTTGTTGCGATAAATATCGACATCAATTGACTTCTCGTATTCTTCAGCCGAAGGAACGTTTGCAAGATTTGCATCCTTCGTAAGAGCTTCGGTATACTCTTCGTCGGTCACCGTGATTTTGTTCTTCTCGGCAATCAGGTCGCAGATAAGAAGTTCTCTTACGATTGAGTCTGCTTCTTCCGTAACATGATTGTCATAATCGTTTAAATCGATTCCGAGACCGGATGTAATATACTGATCGAGTGAAACGTTGCTGTTATGTGCGGCAAGCTGATCCTGTGTCTTAATTTCTTTCGCATAATAGTCAACAAGTGCCTTCGGAAGTTCTTTGCCCGAGAATTCAGCACCCGCACCGAGCTTTGTCATAACCTCATCTCTCGAAGCGGTCATAACTGCGCTTTCAGCGTTCTCCTCAAGAGTCTGACGTAAAAATGTCATGAATTCGTCCGCTGTGGAAATTCCGTCAAGTCCGAGAGCGGCAATTATTTCATCGGTGAGCTTGTCCGGCTTCACACTGATGTAATTGACTTTAACGTTAAATGTAACTTCGGCCCCGGCTAAATCGGCACTGAAATAGTTATCCGGGAATTTAAGGGGAATAGCAACTTCCTCCCCGACCGATACACCGATTAATCCTTCTTCAAATCCCGGGATAAAAGAACCTGAGCCGATTTCAAGATCGTATCCGTAGCCGGTACCGCCTTCAAAAGCAACGCCGTCTCTGATACCCTCAAAATCGATATTTGCGATATCTCCCGACTCGACAACCTGCTTGTCCGATATTTCCGGCCTGGCAATGTTGCCGATAAGATAGTCCACATAAATATCAAGTGTTTCGTCTGTGATTTCTTCCTTCTGCTGTTTCTTAAGTTCGAAACCTTCGGACTGTTCAAGCTTTTTAACATAAGTTGCGGCACTGATATCACTTAATGAAAGTGCCGTATCGTTCTTTTTGTTGCAGCCCGCGGACATAACACATGCAGCAGCCAGAAAAGCCGCCGTACTCATTGTAACAAAACTCTTTTTTCTTAACATAAACTCCTCTTTCGTGCATTTCCTGCTTATATTTTTATTCTTTTTCATCAAGAATCTGAATAAACACTTTAACAATATCGGGATCGAACTGCGTTCCGCTTCCCTTGATTAGTTCTTCCCTTACCCAGCCTTCATCGAAGCCTTCTTTGTAACATCTTCTGCTTGTCAGGGCATCGTAGACATCGGCTACCGCAATAATTCTTCCGATGACGGGAATATCCTCTCCCGCAAGGCCTGTCGGATAACCTTTGCCGTCATAACGCTCGTGATGGTACTTCGCGCCAAGCGAAATATTCTCAACCGAGGTAATGTTGGAAAGAATCGCCTCTCCTATATTTGTATGCTCCTTAATCTGCGCATACTCTTCGTCAGTAAGCCTGCCTGCTTTCTTTAAAATACTGTCCGGCACACCTATTTTACCGACATCGTGTAAAAGAGCCGTCTGATATATCTGTTCAACCGTGTTACGGTCAAATCCCATTCTTGATGCAATCTTTCGGCTGTATCCCGCAACCCTGCAGGAATGACCGTTTGTGTCTTCATCTTTTGCATCGATTGTATTCGCAATAGTCGCTATCGACTGAAGCACCACGCTTTCAACTTCGCGTGGTTTCTCTTCGATTTTCTGTTCAAGATTCTTCCTGTACTCTTCAAGTTCGAGAGTTCTCTCAATTCTACGTCTGAGCACCATCGGAACAATCGGCTTCGTAATAAAATCGGCCGCTCCGAGTTCAAGACATTCCACTTCGGTATTCTCGCTGTGATCCGCCGTGATAAAAATGACCGGAATGTCCGCATTGGCCGGATTCTGTCTGATTTCGCGGTATGTTTCGCGTCCGTCCATGCCCGGCATGAGTAAATCCAGAAGGATTAAATCAGGATGTTTTTTATCCGCGAATTTAATTGCCATTTCGCCGCTTATCGCAGAAAGAACGGTATAATCCGGTTCAAGAATTTCCTTAATCAGGAAAAGATTGAATTTGCTGTCGTCGACCGCAAGAATCGTATATTTGTCCATTGGAAACCTCTCTTTTACAATTCGTTAATCAGCTGCTCAAGTTTGTCGTATTCGAATTCGGCGCAGTACTTAACCAGCGTATTCAGCGTATTCTCCCTTGCGGGCATGTATCTGTAAGCAGCCATCTGTTTAAGCGTTTCGCCGGCTTTTTCGTAATCCATGTCGGCGCAGGCATTCTTTAAAGCCTCAATGTCCGCTTCGTCAAAAGATTCCCTGTAAGGCTTGCTTTCGTCCGACTCGTTTGTCGGGAAGTATTCTCTGAAATATGATTCGAGACTGTCCCTGATTTTCACGGCACTGTCCATAAAAGAAGCAAATTTAAGTTCGACGGAATCGGTATCCCTGATTTTGCCCGCGTTCTCCAAATCGAGTGCGTACATCGAAAGCGAATCTGCACCGATACCCGCCGCGGCACTCTTAACAGCATGTGCCGAAATGACAAGATTGTCAATATCTCCTGTTTCGAACTGCTCCTTCATGACTTGGCATTTCTCTTTAATGTCTTTGACAAAAGTTTTGAGAATCGAAAGATAAATATCGGCATCGCCGCCGTAGAGTTCAAGGGCTGAAGTAGTATTTACATCGGGAATTCCGTCGCCGGGAATTCCCGGATTTTCGCCGCGGAAATTGTAATTTTCAACTTCTTTCGTATTCATGGCCGGAGCAAAATTATTCGTGACCGGAGCAAAATCATTCGTGACCGGAGCGAAATCTTTCGAGCCTGAAATGTTTCTTACATCACCCGAAACGGGCTGCGCAAACACATTCATATCCGCCGCTTGGTCCGGAATAAGCGAATTCAGAAGCTTCATATTCTGTGCAAGCAGCATGTTGTTCTGGGTTAAAAGAGCCGTCACGGTTTCCGGGCCGAAAGAATTTCCGCCCACTGCAGGAGCCGTACCCGAAACCGGTGAAGATTTCTTTTCTCCCGAAGCAGACGCATGATTCGAACTGCTTCGCTCGTTTAAAATCTTCTCAATATATCCGCTCGGAGCCTTGCACTGAACGTAAGCCTTAAGTACACGGTTAAGTTCCGACATCTCAATCGGTTTGGCGATGAAATCGGTGAATCCGGAAGATAAGAACATGTCCTTCGCATCCGACATCGCATTGGCGGTAAGCGCCACAATCGGCACTTTCTTATAGTATTCGCCGTCCATTTTTCTGATGAATTCCGTTGTCTCGACACCGTCCATTTCGGGCATCATGTGATCCATGAAAATGATGTCGTATTTAAGATTCTTAAGAAGTTCAATCGCTTTATATCCGCTCGATGCCATATCGATATTCATCTTATACGGCGCCATCAGGCCTTTTGCCACCTGAAGATTTGTCGTGTTGTCATCGACAACAAGAACTCTTGCAAAGGTAAGCGGCACAATCTGCGAGCGGTCAAATCCATGTTTCTTGTAACTTGAAACCACCTCGCGGTTGTTAAACGCATTAATCATCTGAATTCCCGCAAGCGGCAGCTGAAGCTGCTTGTGGCTCATGTATTCTCCGAGCGCAGGCTCACTCTTTTCAAGAATCAGATAGATGTTGCCCGCTTCAAACATGAATTCGAGTTTCGCTTTGATATCCCTGTAGAATTTACGTCTGACAAGAACATGAGTCATGTCGGTAAAAGATTTAATTTTGTCAAAATCACGGCATATTCTGTATTCAATTCCGAGTTTTTCAAGACTGCGTCCCAAAGAGCTAATGATAACCTCATCAGATTCAAGAATAAGTGCTTTGATACTTCCGGAATTGTCAACCTTTCCGAGCGGCTCATATCTTTTAACTTCCTGTTTAATCGTAACGGTAAAAGTACTGCCTTTGCCGTATTCGCTCGCAACTTCTATTCCTCCGCCCATCATCTCGGCGAAGTTCTTCGAGATTGCAAGTCCCAGACCGGAGCCTGTAATCGCGCGGTTCTTCTTCGTATCGACCTGTGAAAAAGTACCGAAAAGTTTGCCGATATCTTCGGGTTTGATTCCGATTCCGGTATCACTGATTTTGAAGACAAGCGTCCATTCGTCATCACCTGTCTTTGCACCTTCCACATTGAGTGAAATGTGACCTTCCTTCGTAAACTTGACGGCGTTTCCGAGAAGATTCATAAGGATCTGACGGATTCTTATATCATCACCCGTAATGTGATTCGGAAGTACGGGATCGACATTCATAAGGAAGTTCACCGGCTTGTCCGAAAGTCTTACGGAAATCATATTGCTGATATCCATGAGCATCGACGGAAGCATGTAATCAACCGGAATGATTTCGAATCTTCCCGACTCGATTTTGGAGAAATCAAGAATGTCGTTTATTATCGCAAGAAGTCCCGTTCCTGCATTCTGAATCGTTGACACATCGTTTCTTACGTCCGGTGACAGATCTTTCGATAAAAGAATCTCGCTTATACCGATAATCGCATTCATGGGCGTTCTGATTTCATGGCTCATATTGGCAAGGAAAGTACTCTTGGCCTTATTCGCGCTCTCCGCCGAAAGCATGGCTTTTTTAAGTTTTTCACTGTTCTCTTCGTCCTCGGTAATATCGCTGATAAGTCCGAGAATTCTTCCCGTATCACCTTTAAAGAACGAGCACTCAACCTTGTACCAGATTAACTTATCGTTCTGGATTACTCTGTATTTGACTACCGCCTGTCCGCCGTTTGATTTGATTGCGTCGCACAGCACATCCGTCTTAAGGGAAAGAATCGCTTCTTTGTCAGATTCGTCCGCCGCCAAAGCTGAGTAGCTTTCTATATACTCGTCAAAAGAATTGTCAAAATCTCTGGAAACCCATGCTTCCTCGTCATTGCCGTTCTGATTGAAATACGAATAACTTCCGCTGTACAAATCGAGCATGAAAACTCTTACGTAATGATCCGTAATCGCGATTTTGGATATCTCCTGCATGAGACCGGCTCTCGTCTTGAAGGTGTGCAAATCGTCGCATCCGTCAAAGGTTCCGACTGTGAAATTTGCCCTGCCGTTTTCGTCTTTTTCCGCTGTTTCGAGAACAATTTTAAACCAGTGTTCTTTGTTGATATCCTGAACTTCGACACCGGCTTTACGTTCACCGTTATCGGCTTTGTCGAAAATCTCACGTAAGCAGCCATGATAATCCGGATGGATATATTGGTCCATAAAAGATTCGGGAGCACCGGTTATCTGCTTCGGAATCCCGAACGCATCACTGATTCTGTCGGAGAAAATAATCATCTTCTCCTTATTGGCATATATAAAATCAAAAAGACTGAGCATAATGTCAGTCACTTTTTCTTTGTCTATCTGTATGAATCTGTCGTCGTTCAATTTTACTTCCTCCGTCAGGTTATTCTTAATTGATCGTTGCGTATACAAATATACAGTCTTATCCGACATACCGGAATATTGCGGTATGTCGGATACAGTTACTTTTTTCGTTTAAATACAAGCATCGTTATGTCGTCAAACTGCGGTGCATCACCGACAAACGAATTCATGTTGAATCTGACTTTCTCGCAGATGTTCTTCATTGTAGTCTTCGGATTTATTTTGACAATCTCGTTAAGAATATCCGCAAGACGACGCTCACCGTAAAGATTGCCATCTTTGTCGGTAGACTCGGTAACTCCGTCCGTATAGAGATAAATAATATCTCCGGGGTCGAGTTTCATTGTCTGTTTAACATACGGGAAATCTTCCATTCCCGCAAGAACAAGGCCCGGTTTCGATTTGAGATACTCAAATTTACCGTTATCGTGTCTGATAACCGGAGGATTATGTCCGGCATTTACATATTCAACTTCGCCCGTTTCGGTATCCACGATTCCGAGCCATGCCGTTACGAACATATCCGAATCGTTGTTCTCGCAAAGTCTGTTGTTGGCTTTCGTGAAGACTTCGTCTACCGAAAGATTTTCTCCGACAAAGTTGTTGATAAGCGTCTTGGCGGTCATCATAAACATCGCAGCAGGGATACCCTTGCCCGAAACATCCGCGATAACGATGGCAACGTGTTTTTCGTCCACATCGAAGAAATCGTAGAAATCGCCGCCGACTTCCTTCGCGGTATCCATCGTAGCGTAAATTTCGAATGCATCTCTTTTATCGAATTTCGGAGAAACCGGAGGCAGAACGGAAAGCTGAATATGCTTGGCAAATTCAAGTTCCGAATCCATACGCTTCTCGGCATCCGAAATGTATTCCTTCATTTTGTCGACGGTCTGGTTGATATCTTCGGAAAGTTCGGCAAACTCGGCATTACTGTTGACCTGAACTTTGACACCCAGGTTACCTTTCGTTATTTCGTTAAGGTCACGGTTAACCTTACGCATATTCGAAGTAATCAAAGCTTTGACAATGAAGAAAATGATGATGTAGATGAAGAAGAATATAATCATCTCCATGTATGAGTTCATATAAATCGCAAGGTCGCGGTCAAAAGTCGCATCCGCTTCGGAATAGAATCCGGCAACTATACAGCCGTTGTCACATACCATATAATACGCAAAATACGGTACATTCTGAATTTCGGTTTTGAAAACCTGCTCCGGTTCGGATTCGTTGATGATCATCCGCATTTTGCGAACACTGACACTGTTTAATTCCTCGCTTCCGAGATTTGTTACCGTATCGCCATCAAGAACAAGAACTGCTCCCGCATCGCCGATGTGGCGTTTCTCTTCGAGTGCAATTCCCTTCTCAATATCCGCTCTCACATCGCTGGTATTAATTTGAAGAAAATCTTTGCAATACTGTTTGCCGAGGTTGTTCTCAGTGAAGTATGTAAACACAATGGCAAAACAGAAGGCAATAAACACCACAATAAGAAGGCGGGCCTGAATGAGCTCGGAAATCGTCTTTTTCTCTTTGACACGTTTCCTGTTCAGAATTCTGCGGTCTTCAACAGAGATAAGAAAAAGGGTTAAAACAATACTGAATGCATTGAGGGAAATCATCGGAATTGCAAGTATTTTCTCGATTCTGAATACTTCCGCAAGATTTCCGATTTGCGTATAAAATAAAAGACCGAGATGGAAAATCTCGACTCCGATAGCGACAACCGCCGCAGAAAAAATACCGGGACGTTTGTGCTCATAAATGTACTTTCTGAAAAACGCAACAAGGAAGCCGGCAAAAATGCAGGCTACCGAACAGGCGATTCTGGAGAATTCTCCTCCGCCCCAGTAAATTGAAAACCATCTTTCGACTCCGCAGATAATTCCGGCGATAATTGCCGCAGGTCCTCCGAAAACCATGCCTGCCGCAAGCACAGCTGCATCTCTCGTGTTCGCAACTGCGCCGCCGACATCAACACCGAATTCCGAGCAGCAGACCGCAATCGCACCGAATAGCATACCGATGATAATCTGCTTACGCGAATACGGAATCTTTCCGAAATCGGTTTTGGCATCAATCCAGTATAAAATTACCGATACCAGCGGTGGAATAACCGCTAAAAGCAACAGTCTGAAATACAACATTTCTAATCAAAATTCTTTCTTATAGTCAAAACGTTTCTGTTATCGACATATTCATAACTGACATTATCCATCATCTTCTTGGTCATATAGATTCCAAGTCCGCCGATACCCCTTTCCTCGACACCCGCATTGATATCGGGATCCGGTTTGTCAAGCGGATTGTACGGTTTACCGGTATCGGTAAAACAGATAATGATTTCGCCGGGATGGTCCGTCAGCTTGCACTTAACGCTTGCGCTTCCGTTACCCTCGGAATAAGCATAACTTGCAATATTGGTATACATTTCCTCAACAGCAAGTTCAACTTTCATTCTCTCGGCTTCATCAACTTCCACATTACTCATGATTTCCTGAATGATACCCATAACATCATCAAGATGGTCCATGTCAGCCGGAACTTCAACTTCCTTGTAAAGATTCATAAACAGTCTCCCAATACAATTAAACTTCTACTCGTATTCGAAATTAAGAATACCCGAGAATCCCGTAACCTCAAAAATTTCCATAATCTGCGGTTTAACATGCTTAATAATCATCGAGCCTCCCGTATTGCGAAGCTTCTTCTGGGTACTTAAGAAAACTCTGAGTCCCGAAGAACAGATATAATTTGTATCTTCCATGTCCACAATAAGTTCTACCGATTCGATTTCGAGAGCCTCATTCATCTGCGCGGTGAAATCGGGAACATTTGTCGCATCGAGTCTCGGTAAAGTTTTGATAATCTTCTCCATTTGTGCTAATCCTCCGATAATATGATTTCATTTGAAAACATAATCTTACATATGAAACATTATACCTTATTTCAGGTCATTTGTGACAAGTTTACCCAAAATCATTATTTCTTTTTGAGTGTCAATTCCGGTCCCTGCAAACTCTTGCTTTTTTCCGGAACTTTCATTTCTTTTACCGGATTCTTCAAGTTTGATTTCTTTGCTTCCTTCTGATTCGAAACGGATGCACTTTTAACCGGTGCAACAATTTGTTCAGGCTTCACATTTTTACCCTCTGCAAGCTTTTGTTCCTCATTGAGACGCTTGTAATTGGTCTTCTCCTTGATTGAAGCCATGCTCTTTCGGCCTTCTTCGAGTCTGGTCTCGACTTTTGCAAGGTTTAAGAATGTGTAGTCCGTGAATTTCTGGACATTGTTGTAGCAGGATTTCAGTTTCTTCTCTGAATCGGTCAGATTCGGTCTGTCGTTAAAATACCTGTCGAATCCGTCCTTTGCGCCGTTAACCATAGCCAGCGCCCGGAAGAGATTTGTTTTATCATTATCTGTAAATTTGTTGTCTTTCGCTTCAATCTTTTCCAGAAGTTTAAGTGCACTGAAGAATTCTTCATGTCCTTCGATATGATCGTAATCGGACGGAACAAGCTCGTAACGGTTAATAAACGTTCTGCAGTATTCTCCGGTGGAAGCATACTCATCGTTACAAATGTTCTCCACTTCGGAAATTCGTTCAACCTCGGTCTTGCTGTCATCCATCAAAACATCGTTGATCGCCGCTTTCTTCTTACTTGAGCCGACAACCGCCTGCATTGATTCGTTTAACGCCATCATGTCCGTTCCGAATTTGCCGTCGGTAAATTTCGGATTGTTTTTGTTCTTCTCACACACCTTTTTGAGTGAATTGACTGTTTTGGTCAAAACATCATCAACTACCTCATGACGCGAGAATGCGCTGTCTTTGTCCATCTCATTTTTAAGAAGCTTAAGCGCCTTAACAAGTTCTCTGAATTCCAGATAATCCGAGACGGAATCCTCCGTGATTTCGCCCGGTTTGTACTTATCGATTTCATACCTGAATACGTAATCCGCATCCATAGGTCTTTTCTGGTAAAAGAGATTGAAGATGGATTCCATGTTTCCCGAATCCCAGATATCAACTTCTTTCGGAGCATTGTTATATTTGCCTTCGGCCTTAACCTTTGCGATATTCGCAAATACATCGTCGAAAACTTTCTCGGATATGCCTTTTAATGTTTCATCCTCTGTGGGAGAAATGAATTCAATAAAAGAATCAGCCAGCATATCGAATTGCTCGTTCCAGAACTTCTGATCCTCTTCGGCGCGCTTTCTGACACGCTTCAGCATCTCTTCTTTCTGTTTGACAAGATATTCGATTTTTTCATCGTCCCATAATACTTTCTGTTTATCTGCCATTTACCCCTCCGTTCCGGTCTGTCCGGACTCACTTTCTCTTTCTGCTGTTACCGTTAAATTTCATGAACGGTACCGGAAGACCTTTCTTCTTTCTGATGTAGTAAACAACACCGCCGATAATGATTACCAGGGCAACTGCAATCAGAATAATCAGCAGAATAAGTTTAGCGGTTTCACTGAGACCGCCCTTGCCGCCGCCGGCGCCGAACGGATTTCCGTTTCCGTTGTAGCTTTCGGGGTAGACAATGTTGCCGTGCTTGCCGGTTTTACCTCCGATTCCGTCACCGTCGCCGAGTCCGTCTTCATCGTTTCCGAGTCCGTCTTCGTCTCCGTTTCCGAGTCCGTCTTCGTCGCCGTTTGAGGAATCCTTTCCGGAGCCGTTACCGCCGGAACCGTCATCACCGCTTCCGTTGCCGCCGTTGCCGCCATAGTCTCCGTTTCCACCGCCGCCGTTGTCGCCGCCGTTACCTTTATCTTTATCTTTCCCTTTATCTTTATCTTTGTCTTTGTCTTTTTCATCGGGATTGGGATCTTCGCCGCCTCCGCCGCCTCCGCCGGGTCCGTCATCATCGGGATCCTCTTCGGGATTGGGCTTTTCGCTGGGATCTTCTTTAGGACCACCGGGTTCCTCGCTGGGAGGATTGGGATTTGGACCGGGGCCGGGACCGGGTGGATCGGGATTACCGGGTGGATCGGGTGGATTGGGATCCGGATCACCACCGGGACCGCCCGGGCCGCCCGGGCCACCGGGACCATAAGGATTATGGGGATCGGGATCCGGGTTTTCGGGGTCTTCCCATTTTTTCTCCGGTTTTTTATCCTCACCGGGCTTTTGCTGACCCGGATATTTATTTCTGTCTATGCAATCTTTAAGAAGATATACCGCGTTTTCACCGGTGTACGCTTTGTAGGTGTCATTCTCTTCCATGACTTTAAACGGAATAATCTTGGCCTGTACGATATCCTTCTCCGAATAAACTGCACCGGACTTGTCATAACCAAGGAAGAAATAATCAAATCCGTCCGGATCTCCCGGGTTATCATATACAGCATAAGGTGAAATTCCTTCTTCCAGGTAGGTGTAATCATAGAAATACTGAACTTCCTCACCGACCTTAACCTGATATACTTCATTCTTTAAGAACGTCGGTATAAAAGCGCTTTCGGGATTGTTAATGTTCATGGTAACCAGTCCGTTAAGCGGCGTCGTGCTGACAAAACAGTCACTCTTCGAAAGAGAATTGTTGTAGAAATTCATCCTGGTCATATTCATAGAATAGTAACGTTCGGGTGATCCCTCCACATCTTCCGATGTTTCTTCCGGTGTCTGATCTGCCAGTTCGGCAAGTCTTTTGACAATCGAATCCCATACAAAAGACTCAATTCCCACATGGCTGATTTTATTAATCTGCGAAGGTATATAATTAAATTTGAGAAGTTCTTTTCCCTGAAGAGTCAGAATTTTAACGTATCCCGAATTCTCCGTCAGCTCGATTTTATAATTCCAGAAAAGATTCTCTTTAATAACCGGTTCAAGAACGTCCCAGTCCTCGATAATTCTCTTATCATCAAATGTATGTGAAACTGCCTTTGCCCTGTCGGCCTCACGGTAAGCCATAACTTCGATACAGTTATCGTATGTAAGATTTTCATCCTCTATGAGCTGACCGTCGGCATCATAGAAAATCATTCCCTGTGCGGAGAATGTACATACCCATTCTTTGCCTTCATCCACGGAAAGTTCGTCTTCATCGATTTTTTTACCCGCCATCTCCGCTCTGCGCTTCTCGATATTTACATACTCCGTATATGAAAGCTGACCGTCTTTGGTAACATACTTTCCGAAATCGCCGCCGTTTTTTTCATAATAATCGGTGGATTTCCATTTAACATCCATTTGCGATTCGATCTGACGTTTTGAATTGACTTTGTCTTTCATCAGTTCGAAAAGGTCTATCTTATATGTGTTGTTCTGCATGCTGCCCGCTGCAGACATATCGGTAATATACATTTTGTCCTTCCAGATGGAATAGACATAAAGCTTATTGTCAATAATACGGCTTTCGAATATACTTGGAACTTCTTTCATTTCGGACGCGGAGAATGATTTCACCGTTGATGAATCCGGTTTGCCGTCAACCGAAACCTTATTGTAAGTAATCTGGTATTTGCCACCGGTATTACCGTATGAAGCATCATAATCCTCGAAAAGGAATTTTGATTTATCGAAAGTATATGTATCCGCTGAAGGTTTAGGAGTTTTAACACTGTAAAGCTTAACAAAAACCGGATTCTGCATCTCGATGATTATTGTTCTGTAATAATGAACATGATAATACCAGTTCCAGAAACTCTGGTAATTGAAAAGGCAACCCCAACCCGTTCTCTCAGATTCTCTCGGCTGAGCATACAGTTTTACCGAGCCTTCACCGCCCGAAGGTGCTGTGCCTGTGTAATCCGAAACAACCGAATATGGATGAAGTCCGGAGAAAATGGAATTTACATCACCGATATCGGTTACGTCCTTATACGTTTCTTCATTCATCTCAACTTCGTCGGCATTCTTCTTATCATCTGCGGTTTCCGCCGTCTGTTCATAATCGGGTGCTTCAACATCGGTGTACCACCAGAATCCGCGATCGGCTTTCGCGATGGCAGCGTTGTGAAGTTTCAGAATATTCATCGGGCTTCCGTCTTCTTCCACAACCACAGCTCCCATTTCGTCAAAAGGCTTATTATCAAGATACATGCTCGCGCCTCTGAATTCGGGATGCATTACGTCTTTTCCGTATATGTAGGAATAAACATAGAAATTCGGAACCTTCTTAATTGATATTCCGAGACTCATTTCACTGGCTTCGACCTGCTCCAGAATCTTCTCATCCTCGGTATCCGGTACGGCATATATCTCAAGTTCCACTCTGTATTCATCGCTGTCAGGATTCCAGTAAAAAGACATATCCTGAACGCTGTATGTGAATCCTACCTTAACATTCGAATTCTTAGTAAATTCCGAGCGTGCAATCTGCTGGCCCAGTTCGCGAGAGATGTCTACGTTAAATTCAACACCCTTTTTAAGCGGCTCTTCAGACGTTTTTCTGGTTCCGTCAAGAACACCCTTTGCAAACTTCATCATTGCACTCTTCTTAATACCTACGATATCTCCGTTAAAATAAAGACCGTAGTACAATGCTTCCGCCGTCGATGTATTTCCGGGGGAAGACGTTGAAGCAAACTGAGTTGCCGTTACGGACGAAGGACCGTCACTCGGTGAGCTGACGAATCTCAGTATTTCGACATAACCTTTTCCGTCGGGTTTTGTATAATCGTTAACGGCAAAGACTGTATAAAGCTTCGTGTCGTCAATGTGCTTCTCGATTTCCTCTTCTTCGCCGAAATTCACGCTCTTCACATCCTTTTTTGACGATTCGATTTTCTTACGTGTTTCGGCTGTATATGGGAATGTCTGATAACAGTACACAAAATACCTGTTTTCAACGAAATCAAGCAGTTCGAAACCAATCAGGAAATCAGGTTCGACCGCAAGCGTTTCGGGAATATAAAAAGCATTCGGGTATTCGGATTCGTATTTGGAACCTCCGACTGTTGTCGACAGGTTGTATCCGCCGACTCCGCCTTTCAGATTGACCTCGTCGCCGTAACTGAATATGTAGTCGGGATCGTAATTGATATTTGAATCGACACCGCTTTTTTTACCGTTTGCCTTCTGTTCTTCCGTCATGAAATCGATGGAGAAACTGCCGTTTAAAAGAGTCGTACATGAAGACGCAAAAAGAACGGTCGCAAGCGCGAACGACAAAACCGAATATTTAATTTTGCGCATTTTTCTTCTCTTCATTTACGAATCCTCTATCCCAATCAGACATCGTACATATTTCTTCTTACATAAATCATTCCGCAATATATAACTATAATTATTCCCGCGGCAATCGGAATCATCGGCCATGAGAAAAATTTATACTCTCTGATAATATAAAAACTGTAATTTCTTGAATTTCCCGCTTTGTCCGAAATCGTCACCTGATATCTTCCGGGCTGAAAAAGAACATCTTCGTTGACAATCAGCTGATTACCTTCCAGAAATACACTCATTTCGGTATCTTTCTCGGACGGCGATATCGAAAGCGGAGCTTTTACCCTTTTGCCATCAAATGATTTGTCGAAAATAAGAAACGGTGCAATCGTATCCTTTTCAAAATCCGTCGTATATGAAACGTCGCTTTCCGTTCCGGTAAAAAGAACTGAATATTCTCCGTCGGCTGTTAATAAAGCGTTATACTCCGAAACGGTATCGATTCTTTTACCGTCAAGTGTGACGGATTCGATTCTGAAATCCTTCGGCGCGGTTATGCAGCCTAAATCACACACTTTGTCGGGCAGAATTCTGAAGCTGACCGCTGAGGAAAACATTCCTCCCTGCCCCTGAAAAATAAGGTCCTTATCATTTCCCTTCACCGCGGCAATCAGTTCGATTCTGTACCGCCCCGGGGACGTAATCATATTCTCTTCGGAAGGAACATAAACATCTCCGTCTCTGTATACCATTATCATCAGGCAGTCCTTCGAGTCGAATTTCACACCCGATGACACAATCGAATCGGGTGGAACATTCATCGTAAACACTTCTTCGCCGTCAACGCTTCCCACGAAAATTTCCCTTCCGGAATCAAAGGTAAAAGACATATCCCTGTACTCCGGTTCGAATCCGAATTCGCTCAATTCCTGAACGGTTCCGTCGGTTAGCTGCTCCGTCGTTTCTTCCTCCGAAGCGAATGCGTTAAGCGGAAAGACAAGAAATAAAAACAGCACGGAGAGAACCGCCATATATATTTTACCAACAGACACAGCCGACTCTCTCCTTTCAATAAATTCTGAATTCATATTTTCTACAACGATTTGCCCGAAAGATGTAAATCAACTTTCGCAGCTTTCTGACTTTCTTTAGTCTTCTCGAGTTTCTTTTCGGCAACTCTTTCCTTTCTTGCGTTCTGAATGCTTGCCGTTTCTTCTGCGAGCAGTTCCTTATAACTTGTTCTCTCTCTGTAAGCGGTCTCCATGGTAACCTCCTTTGCGGCTTCCCTTTCTTCCATTCTCCGGTTCAGACTTTCATCCAGCCCCTGAGCTCGAAGTTCCCTCTGCTTACGCAGTTCATTCAGTTCTTTGTTCCATAATGCCCTGTTCTTCGGACTGTCAAAATATGCCATATCTATTCCTCCGCTTCTTCACCCTCGGCTTCACCTTCGCTCTCTTCGGGAGCTGCTTTCGGAGCCGTGAGGTACTGCTGAATAAGTACATTCATTCCGGATACAAGTTTCTGATTCTCTGCCGAAGTAATGATTACATATTCCTCTTTCTCAATGCCGGGTGCATTCTGAATCTGGAAATCTCCGAGCTGCAGAATTTCCGAAGCATCGAGATTGTAACAGAAAAATCCTTTGATTTCTCCGCTTTCCGAATCTTCGGCCACATTCGAAAGGTCATCGTATTCGTAAACAGCCACTTTATCTCCGGAACTTATATCGCTTCTGGCGCTCGCACTGACATCAGGTGCAACACCGACAGACTGTCCTTCGAAAACCGAATCATCACCCGGGTAAAAACCTCTGTTGGTAACCACATACAGAAAATCGTTTCCGTATGAAACAGTCGCAGCGAAACGCGAAGTATCGACATCTTCGCGATTGATTGTACCGATGGCAATGTCGGCCGAGCCTGACGTAACCAGATTTTCAAAAGAGTCCGAATCGGCGGGAATGTACTGAATTCCGACATGTAATGCCGAAGCAATTGTCTCCGTCACTTCAGTATTCGCACCGGCGTACTGTTCGGTTTCCGGATCGATGTAAAAGAATATCGATTCTTTTTCGGGTACTGCAACCCGTATCATCCCGTTTCCCTGTATTTCGGCAATTTTGGCATCCGCTTTGGAACCGCAGCCTGCCAGTGCTGCTGCCGATAATACTCCGATTCCGATTAAAACTGCCTTCCTGACGTTTGATTTCATAGTCGTTACGTCCTTTCCTAAGTAGTGTTATATTCTGAACAATCTCTCAATTCCTTCTTCTGCGACAATGTTTACACAGGTTCTCTCACTCGGTGCGGTAACAACGAATGCACGGCCTCGACCGTTGTTGATAATGTCTTCCTGCTCGCTTTCGTTGATAGCTCCGGCTTTCTCATAAAGCTTGCACAAATCGTGCATATCGTTCGGTGCAAGCGGGAATATAAACGAATACTGACAGGCATTGATGATTGCCGTCGATTTTCTCGCAAGTTCCTCCGTACCGACGAAGTCCTTGATATTCTGTGTAATGATAATCTGCATACCGTTGTACTTACGGATAC
>JAKSSB010000032.1 GCA_024403285.1 Lachnospiraceae bacterium
GTCTGCTCAAATCGGACTTGATTTTCTTCTGATAATCTTCCGCATCCTTAAGCTTGTCTATTGCTTCGGGAAGCTCGTCTTCGAATCTCTCCATCAGGTTGAAGTCATCTTCGGACATGTGCTTGTCAATTGTCGTAAGAGCCAGGCTCTCTTTCTGAAGACGCAGAATCCTGTTCGCACAATCGCGAATCGGCATCGCTATTCCTTCGGGAAGTCTTTCGATTTCATCCATATCGTTTAAAAGCGATGTAACCGCATCATACTCACGGTTCAGCGTATCTATTTCGTCCGACGCATCCTTCATTCGCGCAATGCAGTTGTCTTCGTATCCGGTCCGATACGTATCATTTGTCATCTTTCCGGAATAAAAAAGATAATCGCGCTCCGAGACCTCGTTTTCTTCTTCGAAACTATCTTTTAAGTTTTTACCGAATAAATTCTTAAAAAAACTCATGCTTCTCCTCTATAAGACGAATCTGTGATAATCGTCCTTCAGTTCGGACAGTTTGCCGTCAACCCAGCCGTAATACTTCGTAACACCTTCAAGTGCACCCTCCGCTTTCTTCTCCGCGAAATCCTTAAACTGTTCGTCATCATGCCAGGCATCGACAGTCTTGCCCATCTTCTCCTCGAGTTCAAGGACCACATCGCCCATGCCCTCTTCTTCGCTGATGATTCTCACGTATTCTCTCTCGGGAAGGAACATGCGAAGTGCTGCCGCGTACATATAGAAATGTCTTGAGCTTCCGTCTGCCTCAAATGCTTTCTTAAAATCGTCCGCCGCCTGAGAGAACAAGAAAAGTCTTGCTTTGGCAATTCCCATATTGTGATAAACTTCTCCTCTGAGATAATTCTCATCGGGTGCGATTCCGTCAAGAATCTTCTCATACTCCGTAATCGCATGCGTGTAGCGTTCTCTCTTAAGGAAATAGTCCGCATGACTCTTTCTCTTGCGCAATGAATCCGACGAATCGCCGACTTTAATTATATCGATAATCTGATTCCGCTCCGCGGCCCCGATAAAAGAAGCATCGTCCAAAACGGTTCTGACACACGCTTCAAGACAGTTTCTTCCTTCCGTCGCCTTTGCTATTTTGTCCGCAAGATCTCTTGCCGAGCATTCTTCCGTAAGCCAGGTGCAGAGCTCCTTCGAGAAAACATCCTCGTCAAGCAGCTCCGGGTTCTCGCAGATGCAGTATGCAAGTTCTTCCGCCGAATATATTCTTATGCAGATTTTCTCCAGGTAAAAAGGCTTGTTGGCCTTTCTTCCCATACAACAGTAAACATTACCCATTTGTTCTTCTCCGTATAAAAGACAAGTGCGTTCCGACAGTCTTATCCTCTATCTTGTATTAAGACAAATCCATCTCTTCAGTCCACTCCAGTCCCGATGACGGGAAGAAGTTTCCGAATCCGAGATCCTTGACTTTAATCTCTGCTATCGATTCATTCTTCATTTTGAGAGATACCGAAACTCTCGTGATAACACCGGGTTTGACATTCAAACCCTCAAGTTTGAAATCGGCAACGGCCATTCCGCGGCTTGAAATCTTCTCAATCCAAATCGGAAGAATATCTTCCTCCTTAAGCAGAACTTCTATCGCATTGCCCGATTCGTACCAGTGACTTCCGGTCTCAATCAGCTTAAGATATTCCTCCTTGCTGCCGTCTGAAGCCTTAACCCCTACGGTTGCTTTGACACGGTCCGTTCCGAGGAATCTGGTATTCTTCGAAACCTCGCTCGGATTAACCGCTTCTCTGGCTGCTATGCATGCACCTTTCGAGAAAAGATTGTTGCCCTTGAAAACACGTCTGTTCTTGCAAAGGAATTTAAGAGATTCAACGCACCAGTCATCGTAGAATCCTTCACCGATAAGGAAAACTCCCGAGAAAATATTCTTCTCGCAGAGTGCCGTAACAATCTTTAAGAAATCGCGGTCCCTGTCGTCACGTCCGAACATCGAATCTTCCTTGAAAGAAAACTCTTCGAACTCCTGTCTTTCGACAGCTACCGCCGGCGGGTTTGAAAACTTGTTCTTCTCAAGTCTGTATACGTTTAAAACCTTCTCCGACGTATCGCACAGAAGAATCTGATTGTTCTTCAGTTCCTTCGGCTGATACATCATGTAATAATAGAAACTCTCTTCATAATTGATGAAGTGAACTTTATCCGGATTAATCCGAAGCTTCTCCGGAATCTTCTGCAAAATTCTGATTGTATCGGCGCCCGCCTCCCTGACGGTAATGAAAATCTGCGCAACCTTGTCGGGCGTTGTCATTACCGGAAGGAGCGAAAAGCATCTTTTAACGAATAAAAGAAGTAAATCTTCCGCTCTGTATTCGTCCGGTCCCACCGAAACATTCTGTCCCGCAACGGCCTTGCTTAAAAGATTCTTAAGCACCGCTCCGTCGCCTTCTTCGCCGGCCTTAATCGCTTCCTTGCCGTATATCCAGGCTCCCGTCGAAGTTCTTTTACAGACTGCTGCCGGAATATTGTACATATCCTGACCGGCTACAACACTCAGTGTTTCCGGCTCCGTCGAATCGATTTTGCAGTATGAAATCTGGGCAAATTCGTTGTTCAAATCATACCCGATAACATAACGGTCTTTATTTATTTTGTCGAATACGTCCTTAATCTCCGATATCATTGTAACCTCCGGATGTTGTCGGCTGTTTACTCAAGTGTAAAAATCCTGTTGACCAGATAATCGTTCTGGAGATACTCAAAAATAATCTCCGCCGCAGTATCGTAATCCTGCATATCCCTGCTTATCACGGCATCGTTTAACAGCGAATAACGCCAGTCGCCGTGCGAGAGTTCTTTTTCGGTGCAGGACAGAACACTGCTCTGTGTAAGCTGTTCGCGGTTTAAATCTTCCTCGGTAATGTAATACTGAATCGATTCACCGCAGAACAGAATAAAATCTTTGATAAAAATACCGCCGTAGAGATTGTCCATTTCTTCCTTGCGGTATTCAGTCTCCCTTCCGTTATCATGCTCGATTGAATAATGCATGATTACACGGCTTCCCGGATTGCCTCTGTACTCCACAAAGTAATGGTCCGAGAATCTGATAAGTTCGGGAACAATATCCGTAAAAGATTTGAAGAACGGGAATATCGCTCCGGCTTTCATTTCACGTCTGACGAAATCCCTGACAATGGCTTCGTCCCTTTGAACTTCTTCGTGGTCAGCATAGTATTTAAGAAGTGCAAGTCTTGTAATTCTGTTTAAATCTTCGCCTTCTCGGCAGAACTTCTCGACCGATTCGAAAATCGAAACATCAACAATTCCTTCCGACACGAAGTAGTCGTACGAAGCATTGGCCAAGAATGCCTTCATTACCGTAGTCGAGCCGTTCGAGTGAACATATTTGTCGAACAGTTCCTTGCCTTCGCTGCAGAACGCGCCCGTGAAAAGAATCTGAACAAGGAGTCTTTCGAGAAGAACATATCCTTCCACTCCGAAAGATTCAACCGTTTTATACAACTGCCTCAGTTCCTTGGTATCGGCATTGTAGTAAGATGCCATATACGCGAGAATGTTCTGGTCGTATTTGCCCCTTCTGTAGACGTATGAACAAAGCTCGATCAAACCTTCGTCCTCTTCGAAATCCCTTCTTTCAAGAAGTCTGGAGCATAACCGTAAAAGAATTCCCGGCTGAACATATTCCGGTCCGAAACGCCTTGTCCACAGATACGCGGTATCGTAAAGACCTCTTGAAATCAGCACGTGTATACATTCGCCTCTCTGATCGGCATCAAGCATCTCCGGCTTGACTCCGAGCATGAATTCATCAAGTTTTCTGATCTGATCGTTGTCAAAATAGAAATTGACCAGTTTCGTGAGAACGTCTTTCTTAAAGGTTGTGGTCAGTTTCTCCGATTCTATCATTCGTTCGAATCCGAACACGTTTGCTTCCGTTATCTGGAATTCTTTGCCACCCGGACAGCAGGTATTCATAATAAGTCCGATTCTGTCGCCTACGAGAAGCTGCACATCGGATAAAAGAATCTCGTCATGGAAAAGATAATCCGGTTTAAGAAGCGAATCGGAATGGAATCTTGTTCCTGCGGCATTCTCGAACATAATCGTATAATCGTCACAGTATATCGGCATGTACGCCACACCGTCTTTTATCGGGTAAACCGCTTCTCCGATAATTCTGTCGTAAATCAGAACCGCCTTCGTATAGTCGGGCGACGGTGCCTTGACTTCACACATGAAAAGCATCGGGGTCAAGTCATGTGCAAGCTTCGTATCAAGCATATCCACATTGACGAATCTGCGGTACAGATACATAAGCGCTTTGTCCGCGCGTCCCTTTGCAAGCTGCTCCCTGATAAAAGATTCGACTCTCTCCTCATAGGAGGCTGCAATCTCGGGGAATCTGTAACTGTTCTCGAAAACATACCTGTATAAAAACGATACTTTCTTGTAATCGAGATCGTTCTGATATGCAAAATACATGAGAACCATCTTAGGAATTTCTCCCTTGTAATTCTCCGGCAGAGAGTACATGTAATATTCGTACAGCCTTGTTATTCTCAAATCCTTCCTGATGGCTTCTTCGTACCAGGGAATGAATTTCTCTCCTATGCAGTTTCCTTTCATGAGGTATGAGCAGATTGCCTGAAGCATCTCCCTTGTGGGATTCTGCTTGTAACACATATCCATAATTTTGAAAAAGAGCGGATTAAAATTCTTCTCTCTTCCGATTAAGAACTGAATTCTCTCGCCGAGTTCAAGTGTAAGTGTCTTCTCCTTGCAGGCGAAATCGAGAATTGCGGTTTCAAAATCTCCGAGTTCCGTAAGAAGCGACGGATTCTTCTTGAGAATCTGAATTGCCTCGACATAGAGAATCGGGCTGTCGTTTCCGAGTCTGTACTGTTCTTTCAGAAAATCCCAGCGCTTCTCGTTGCGGTTAAGCAGTTCTTCCTGAAGAAACAGCATAAGCCACGCAAGTCTGAACGATTCACTGTTGCGACTGTACATCTTGCGGACCTTGTGCGCCGTTTTGTTAATCGTCTCGGCATCTTTGTAAACAAGTGTATTAAGATAAATATAATAAGCGTAAATCTCATCGTCCGAACGGTCTTCGCCGATTTCGTACTGAAGGTTCTCCAAAACCCACTTCGCGTCCTGAATCCGCCCCTGTGCCAAAAGAAGCTGCGCCTGGTACAGTTCGGCAATCGTTTTGTGTTCTCCCGTTACGGAAATTCTGCTGAGTCTGTTCTCGGAAGTCTTGCACCATTCGTCGAGTTCTGTTTTACCCAGTCTGAATTTAATATAATCGTGCGTCAGCTCGGCATTCAGTTTCTTCCACTGATGCTCCTCACTCGATGAAACATCGGTAAAAGAATTTAGAATGACAATTTTAATCTGTATATCCCCAAAGGGAGTCGTAATCGTAACCGTATCAATATTTCTTCCGAGATGAAGCCTGCCGGGATTAATATAAAACTCCACATTGCAGACATTTCCGAGGAAGTCTTCGTTTCCGTATTCGGTCTTGGAAAGATCGACAAACTCGTTACCGGAAGATACGTTTAAGCTGTAGTATCCCCACGTCGAAGCCGTAACCTTAATCTCACGCTTCGTGCGTTCCTTAACATCCTTAAGGATAATTTCTCCGTCACCCGCATCGTAAATAATTCTCGATTTCTTCTTCGCGGCAACAAGAAACTCATCCATGTCCCCGGGATTGCCGGGTTCACAGCTCAATCCTCTGTATATATTGCGATACTGGACATCACCTTCATCCAGGACATTGATAAACTGGTTCGAATAATAGAGGGCGAGTGCCTCTTCCCAGTCTGTCTTGGCAAGGTTTGCGAAATGAAACAGATTCTTAATCTGTCCTAAAGAACTGTAGGGATATTCCTTGTCCATCTTCACATTGAACGATACGGAATATTCACCTTTGTTGGAGATAATCTGAAACAGACCTTCTACCGTATCTCCCGCTTCCATTCCCACGCTGTCGAATTCATATTCGATTTCGCATTCCTTTCCCGAAAAATCGGGAGTTAACACTTTCATGCGGGCATCGGTCGAAAATACGAATCCGCTGATGCCGTTTGCGGAATTGTCGGTTACCGTAAAAGATCCCCTGCGCTGTTCTTCTCTGACAAATTCAAGTTCCACGTTCTCCTGAGAGATTTCGGGAATTCCCTGTCTTATGGCTGAATCATAATCTTCATTGACCATGGCAAGAACCGTACGCTTCAAATCATCCACCTCTTTTGCTGAATTTGATGGTAAAAAATGCATTTTACCACAAATATTATTATAAAGAATTTCGTCGATTAAAGCAACATACCAAGGACAAAAAAACGGCACATTCTTACGAATATGCCGTATGAAAAACTATTGAATTTTATCTGTAAGATTGTCGAGCCAGTCGCCTTCGAAAAGTTCGATCATTCCCTTGTCGCAGGCACCTGCAAGTTTGGAATTCATCGGGATTTTGGAGACGGTATCGATATTGTACTTTGCTGCGATTTCATCGATATGACTTTCTCCGTAAATCTTATGTTTCTCCTTGCAGTTCGGGCACTCGAAATATGACATGTTCTCTACGATTCCGAGTACGGGGATATGCATTAAATCGGCCATCTTAACAGCCTTCTCAACAATCATCGAAACAAGTTCCTGAGGGGATGTTACGATGATGATTCCGTCAACGGGAATTGACTGGAATACGGTAAGGGGAACATCACCCGTTCCGGGAGGCATATCGATGAAAAGGAAGTCTTCATCCGACCAGATAACCTCTTTCCAGAACTGTGTAACCGTTCCTGCAATAACCGGTCCTCTCCAGACAACCGGATCGGTCTCATTCTCAAGTAAAAGATTTACACTCATGACATCCGTTCCGAGTTTACTCTGTACAGGGAAAATACCCGTCTCATTGCCTGTAGCCTTCTCTTTGATTCCGAACATTTTGGGAATCGAAGGGCCTGTGATATCGGCATCAAGAATACCCGTCTTTAATCCTTTTCTCTGCATTGATACTGCAAGAAGCGAAGTTACGAGCGATTTGCCGACGCCGCCTTTACCGCTGACTACCGCGATAACTTTTTTAATATTGGAAAGCTCATTTGGAGCTTCAAGAAAACTCTCGGGGCTTTTTGAAGCACATGCTTCGGAGCATGTTGAGCAATCATGTGTACATTCACCCATTTGATAATTCCTCCGAAATTGGTATATTCATTTTCGTACGTGCATAACACGCCGTCTAAAGAATAATTCTATCATTTTTTACGCGATAAAACAAGCAGAATTACAACCGTTGCGATCAACGGTATCATGGATACTATTCCGACCGGTGCGGGACCTATTGTCACCAGATTCATATATTCGGCATTCAGGCAAAGCATAGATACTCCGGCAATGGCATTAAACGAACCGTGTCCGAGCGCGGGAACCCAGATGCATTTAGTCTTGTCGTATGCGTAATCAAGAAGGTAACCCAGTACCGTTGCCGAAACGAGGAAAAGAATCGGGCCCACAAAGGGTGCTCCGAGATACTCTTTACCGTATTCGTAACCTGCGAGAATAATTACCGGCCAGTGCCATGCGCCCCAGATGGCGCCGCCTATGAGACGTCCTTTGTTCACACCCAGTTTTTCTTTGAGTACCGGATACATCGCGCCTCTCCATCCTGCTTCCTCACCTACCGCAAAAAACATATTAATAACCGGTGCATACGTCGAAGCCTGCAATACGGCAACCCAGAAGTAAGTGGTGGGTGTCAGTCCCTGCTGTGAGAGCGTGTCTACAGCTTCCTGGCCGAGCGAAACTTTCATATACGATGTAAACGTCGGATCAAAAGTCTTCGGGAATATCACATAGAACAAAAGTGCACCGAGGGCCGTGAAAACAATCGGCCCGATAAATGCTGCTATATACCAGATGTATTTCTTATTCTTAAACCTCGGAATCCATCCCATTCCTTTTAATTTAAAACCTGCCAGCAGTGCTCCCGCCATCGGTACAAACATCGACACCGCAAGGATTAAAGAAAATGCCGACTGATGTCCGTTCAGTGCAAAAAGTGAAGCAACTATCTGAAAAATCCAGGCAATAACAAATGTAAAAAGAATGTATAACCCTAATTTTCTGCTCTTTTCATCCATGGTAAAAACCTCCTCTACTTACCACCTTTATGTTTTCTCACTGCTTCGGCAAGCAGAAACTCAATTTGTCCGTTTATCGATCTGAAATCTTCGTCTGCCCACGATGCAAGGTCACTCCAGAGAGAAGAAGAAAGACGTAACAAGATCTGCTTTTTCTCTTTCTCTTTATCCTTAAGGGCTTTCTCTTTGGCTGCTATTTCCTCTTCCATTTCGTGGATGCGAATCAGACGTTCCTTCAGTTGTAATTCTTTTTCTTCGGGTTCCATAACCGCCTCCGTTCCGTTGCCGGCACTCCGATGTGGCAATGCCGGCAATCTTTTACCGTAAAAACCTGCATTACGGCAGATTAGTAAATCGAGCCGCTGTTGACAATCGGCTGAGCTTCCTTGTTGCCGCAGAGTACAACCATGAGGTTGCTTACCATCTGAGCTTTGCGCTCGTCATCGAGAACAACAACTTCTTTCTCGTTTAACTGCTCGATTGCCATCTCTACCATGCTGACCGCACCTTCAACGATTTTACGACGTGCTGCGATGATGGCAACAGCCTGCTGACGCTGAAGCATTGCAGCTGCGATTTCTTCCGCATATGAAAGATGTGTGATTCTTACTTCAAGGATTTCAAGGCCGGCCTCGTCGACTCTGGACTGAAGTTCCTTGGTCATTCTTTCGGCGATTTCCTGTGAGCTGCCTCTTAATGTCTTCTCATCGATACCGTCTTTGTCGTCCATATCGTCATAAGGATAAAGACGTGCAATATTACGGATTGTTGAGTCACACTGAATCGAAAGGTAATTCTGGTAATTCTCGACTGCGAAAACAGCCTTTGTGGGATCTACGACTTTCCAGATAACTACCGCGCCGATAATAATCGGGTTTCCGAGGATATCGTTTACTTTCTGCTTCTGGTTATCAAGTGTCGAAACCTTTAACGAAACCGCTTTGGGACCCACGAAAACGTTTGCGCCCTGTGCCGTAGTGATCATTTTTCTTGAAGAATTGAATGCGGTTGCAAAAGGATTGATGAAATAGAATCCTGATTTCTTGATTGTTCCGTGATACTTACCGAACAGGGTAAAAACCATAGCTTCGTTCGGTCTTACAATCTTCAAACCGAAGTAAGCAAAGAAAAGAATAATGAAAACGGCAAAAAAGATTACCGTCATAAGTACATACGATTCGCTTTCAATAAATCCCAGAAGAAATCCGAATGCCAATAATCCGGATACAAGTTCTCCTGCCGTAATAAGAATAAGCATCAGCATTCCGGGTAAAGCTTTTAATTCTTTCTCTGTAATATCTTTATTAACTGTCTCGCTCATAGTAAAGCCTCCTTTTTTGTTAACAGACCGTCATAAACGGTTCTGTTTTTCTTCCTCACTTCGCCGATTCAAGTCCGCGCGTTGTTTGAAACCGGCAAGTGATTAAGTTGTGATATCATTTTGATATCATCAAAATATCACGCCTGTATTAGTTTGTCAACATGTAATTCAAATATTTTTTCTGACCGGCCGTATGTTGCGAAGCAACTAATTACCTTATACGGCCGTGTGAACAAAAAAGACCGGTTTCGGACTTTACGGTCCAAAACCGGTCTTAAAATCAGCATATTAATTACTTGTGTGAGCAGGATTCTACACCCCGCGCAAATCTTTTATCTTAGAACTTGATTCCCTTGTGGATGTTCTGAAGTGATTCAACGGCAATCGAACCACCCTTCTTAACCGCTTCGATACCGTCAGCACTTGCTTTTGCGGCAGCGATTGTCGTAATGTAAGGAATTCTGTGCTTGATGGCATTCTTTCTGATATAGCTGTCATCAAAGACTTTATCCTTGCCGGCGGGTGTATTGATAATAAGCTGGATTTCTTTGTTAACGATTGCATCAACAATGTGAGGTCTGCCCTCCTGAAGTTTGTTGATTCTCTCACAGGGAATTCCGTTTGCTTTGATAAGGTCATATGTTGAACCTGTAGCAACAATCTTAAATCCGCATTCGTTATACTTCTTGGCAACGTCTACCACAAAAGGCTTGTCGAAGCTGTTAACCGAGATAAGAACCGTTCCTTCAAGAGGAAGAGGATTCTGGGTAGCTTCCTGAGCTTTGTAGTATGCTTCTCCGAAAGATGAAGCAATTCCGAGAACCTCACCTGTAGATCTCATTTCGGGTCCGAGAAGAGGATCGACCTCCTGGAACATATTGAACGGGAATACTGCTTCTTTTACACCGAAGTAATTGTATTTGCTCTCCTTGAGTGCGGGAACGGGTGAAGGATTGCCTGTAAGTTCGGAAGTAATAATCTGTGTTGCGAGACGAACCATCTGTGTAGCGCAAACTTTTGATACAAGGGGCACCGTTCTCGATGCTCTGGGATTTGCCTCGATTACGTATACAACACCGTCTTCGATAGCGTACTGCATATTCATAAGGCCGCGAACGTTCATCTCTACGGCAATCTTCTTGGTGTATTCCTTGATTGTCTGCAGATTCTCGGATGAAATATGCATTGAAGGAAGGATGCAGGCAGAGTCGCCCGAATGAATTCCTGCAAGTTCGATATGCTCCATAACAGCGGGAACAAATGCATGCTCTCCGTCTGAAATTGCATCTGCTTCACATTCCATCGCATTCTTTAAGAATCTGTCGATAAGAATCGGTCTGTCGGGTGTTACGCCTACTGCCGCAGCCATATATTCTTTAAGAGTTTCTCTGTCATGAACGACTTCCATTCCTCTTCCGCCGAGTACGAATGAAGGTCTTACCATTACGGGATATCCGATCTTCTCAGCGATTTCTACCGCATCGTCAACGGTAACTGCCATTCCTGCTTCAGGCATCGGGATTCCGAGTTTATCCATCATTGCACGGAAAAGATCTCTGTCTTCCGCCATATCGATAACAGCGGGTGAAGTACCGAGAATCTTAACTCCGTTCTTTTCAAGGTCATCGGCAAGGTTAAGAGGTGTCTGTCCGCCGAACTGAGCGATAACTCCGACAGGTTTCTCTTTCTCGTAGATGCTGAGAACATCTTCAAGGGTAAGAGGCTCAAAATAGAGTTTATCGGATGTATCGTAGTCTGTTGATACGGTCTCGGGGTTACAGTTTACGATGATTGTCGAGAATCCGAGGTCACGAAGAGCGAATGCTGCATGTACACAGCAGTAGTCGAACTCGATACCCTGACCGATTCTGTTCGGTCCGCCGCCGAGAATCATTACCTTGGGTTTATCTGTCTTGATAACATCTTTGTCTTCGGTAGCATTGTATGTTGAGTAGTAGTATGCTGAATCCTGTGTGCCGCTTACATGTACTCCGTCCCATTTTTCAACAACACCGATGTTCTTTCTTGCGTTTCTGATTGCATCTTCGGGAACATCAAGAATCTTGCTTAAGTACTTGTCTGAGAAACCGTCTTTTTTAGCCTTGGTAAGAGCTTCGTCCGAAGGAACGCTGCCCTTGGATTTAAGAAGTTCCTCTTCCTCTTCAACGAGTTCTTTCATCTGCTCGATGAAATAGTGCTTAATCTTGGTAAGATTGTAAAGCTCATCAACCGTTGCACCTTTTCTGAGTGCTTCGTACATAATGAACTGTCTTTCGCTGGTTGCGTTGTGAAGCATGATGAGAAGTTCATCTTTGCTCTTGTCATTGAAGTTCTTGGCCCAGCCGAGACCGTAACGACCGGTTTCAAGGGATCTGATAGCTTTCTGGAAAGCTTCTTTATATGTTTTACCGATACTCATAACTTCGCCGACGGCACGCATCTGAGTACCGAGCTTGTCTTCTACGCCTTTGAATTTCTCAAATGCCCAGCGAGCGAATTTGATTACGATGTAATCTCCGCCGGGAACATATTTATCAAGTGTTCCGTACTTACCGCAGGGAATCTCATCAAGTGTAAGACCGCTTGCAAGCATAGCCGAAATAAGCGCAATCGGGAAACCTGTTGCTTTGGAAGCAAGTGCCGAAGAACGTGAAGTTCTGGGGTTAATCTCGATAACGATGATTCTGTCCGAAACGGGATCATGTGCAAACTGAACGTTGCAGCCACCGATAACCTGTACGGAATCTACAATCTTGTATGCCTGTTCCTGTAATCTCTTCTGAACAGCTTCGGAAATTGTAAGCATGGGAGCCGAGCAGAAAGAGTCACCTGTATGAACACCGAGGGGATCGATATTCTCGATGAAGCAGACGGTAATCATGTTACCCTTTTCATCTCTGACTACTTCAAGTTCAAGTTCTTCCCAGCCGAGGATTGATTCTTCTACAAGAACCTGACCTACGAGTGAAGCCTGAAGACCTCTTGCGATGACCGTCTTCAGTTCTTCGCGGTTATAAACAAGTCCGCCGCCGGCACCGCCCATGGTGTATGCGGGACGTAAGCAGACGGGATATCCGAGTTTCTCGGCAATTGCAAGACCGTCTTCCACGGAGTAAGCAACTTCCGAACGAGCCATCTCGATACCGAGGGAATTCATTGTGTTCTTGAATTCGATTCTGTCCTCACCTTTTTCGATGGCATCAACCTGAACACCGATTACTTTTACATCGTATTTGTCAAGCACACCTGCCTCTGCAAGTTCCGAGCAGAGGTTAAGTCCCGACTGTCCGCCGAGGTTCGGAAGAAGTGCATCCGGACGCTCTTTCTCGATAATCTGTGCAAGTCTGTCGACATTCAGGGGCTCTATATAAGTTACATCGGCAGTCTCGGGATCGGTCATAATTGTTGCGGGATTTGAGTTGACAAGAACAATCTCGTAACCGAGTTTTTTAAGGGCCTTGCAGGCCTGTGTTCCCGAATAGTCGAACTCGCATGCCTGTCCGATAATAATGGGACCGGAGCCGATAATCATTACTTTGTGAATGTCATTTCTTTTACTCATATTTGCCTCCTAAAAAAATTAAAATATGCTGCTATATTCGTGATTAGCGCTCCAGCCGTTAACGGTTGAAGCGCTATTATAAACACACTATTCCTTACCGTTCCAGCAATATGTGCAGAGCTTGCAGGGTTCGATACCTACAGCATTCATCATATCGTCAAGACGGTTATAGGACAACGATGTAAAGTTCATTCTCTTACAAATGCACTGTTCCATCTCTTTATAATTCTTACTCTCGGGATTAGCATAATCGGCGAGAAGTTCGGGAGTAACGTTTGTTTCTCTTTCTTCGATTACCTGACGTGTAATAAGCTCTTTCTCCGAATTCGATCTGGAGAAATTAAGATACTTGCATCCGAAAAGAAGCGGAGGGCACGCAGGTCTGATGTGAACAGCTTTGGCACCGCTGTTGAAAAGGAATTCGCTCGTCTCGCGAAGCTGAGTGCCTCGAACGATTGAATCGTCGATAAGTAAAAGACTCTTATCTTTAATAAGCGGAGCCACCGGAATAAGTTTCATCTTGGCAATCTGATTTCTCTTGGCCTGAGTTGTCGGCATAAACGAACGCATCCAGGTCGGAGTGTACTTGATAAACGGTCTGGCAAAAGGGATTCCCGATTTTCTCGAATATCCGATTGCATGTGCCGTACCGGAATCGGGAACGCCCGCTACCGAATCGGCATCAATAATTCCACGTTCGAAATCTCTTGCAGCAAGTGCCGCACCGCAATTGTATCTCATCTCTTCAACACTTATTCCTTCGTATGATGAAGTCGGATATCCGTAATATACCCAGAGGAATGAACAAATCTTCATCTCCTTGCGGGGTTCGATTTTCGTTTCTACGGAATCAGGCGTGAAAAATACGACTTCTCCCGGTCCGAGTTCCTTGTATACGCTATATCCGAGATGCATAAATGCAAAACTTTCAAATGCCGCACAGTGTGCTCCGTCCTTGGTGCCTATTATGACGGGAGTACGTCCGTAACGGTCACGCATCGCGTAAATTCCCTGCGGTGTCATCAGAAGCACCGACATCGAACCGATTATCGATTCCTGGGCATACAAAAGACCTTCCTCGATTGAATCCTTCTGGTTAATCAATGCAGCCACAAGTTCCGTGGGATTGATATCGCCGCCGCTCATTTCAAGGAAGTGCGAATAACCGTTGTCAAAAAGATTTTTGACAAGCTCGTCTACGTTATTAATCTTACCTACTGTCGTAATGGAATAGTTACCCAGATGCGATCTTACAATAAGGGGCTGAGGCTCGTTGTCCGAAATACAGCCGATGCCCGACTGACCGGACATTGTTGCAAAATCATGTTCAAATTTGGTTCTGAAAGGTGAATTCTCGATATTGTGGATAGCGCGGTCGAAACCTTTCTCGTAATCGTAAAGGCACATGCCTCCGCGACGGGTTCCCAAATGAGAATGATAATCAATACCAAAGAATAAATCGAAAATACAATTTTCTTTTGCTGTTACGCCAAAAAAACCGCCCATGATTGTTCTCCTACGTATGATAATCGTTAAACCCGCACACCACAAAAGTACGATGTGTTTTTTACCCTTTAGGTAGTATACTTTTTATCCCCCTGTGGTGTCAAGGGTAAAAGTAATATCTTGATGTATAAAAAATACAGACCTGACAAAGGTTTTTTAGTGATTTTTACCATTGTCAAAAAAAGGTCCCCGGAAAAAGTCTAAACATACTCTTTAAAACAATCTCCCGGCAGTAAATTTACCGTCGGGAGACAATGATTTCTGACTATTTGGTTTCTTCGTAAGCTTTTCTGACAGCTTTCGCAAGCTGGTCCGCACATGAAGTATTCTTGAAGCCGCAGGTATTGCCCGAAAGCTTCTCTTCTATATACTCAACGGTGCTTCCCTCAAGGAGTTTGGAAATTGCCTTAAGATTACCGTTGCAGCCGCCGACGAATTCGATATTCGAGATAACGTTTCCCTCAATGTGAAACTTAATCATCATAGCGCAAACGCCGCTCGTTCTGTAAGTATAATCCATGTGATACCTCCTATTTGGCAAGAAGCATCATTATCTTGTTGCTTCTTGCTACAAACTTGGTCATTGCTTCGGGGCTTAACGGTGCGTGCTGCAAAAGAGCAAGATCGTAAAGTTGTTCGCAGATTAACGAAGAATTCTCTCCGTCCTTATTCTCAAGCACATAAGAAACAAGCTTGTTGTTGGCATTGAGGACAAGAGTCTCCTCTCCGCCTAAATCTTCCATTCCCATTCCTCTTGAATACATCTTCATCATATCCTGCATTCTTCTTGACTCTTCGGGAAGGGTAATCATCGAAGAAATATCTTTGTTCTTAAGTTTCTCGAGCTTAATCTTAACGTTGTCTTTCTTGATAATCTTCTTGAAAATCTCGGTAAAAGCTTCCTCGCCGGCTTTCAGTTCTTCGGCTGCTTTGGCACTCGTCTTGGCCTTGAGCGAATCACTTAAATCCTCATCGATTCTCTTAAACTTGACATTCTCGTTCTTGCTTTCAAGATGATTTACAAAAGAAACATCAATATCGTGACCGAATACAACAGCATCCATTTTGGCTTTTCTGAACATATTGATGTACTGGCTCTGCTGAACTTTGTCTGTTACATAGTATATTATCTTCTCTTTCTTCTCTTCGCCTTCTTCTTCCTCACCGGTCTCGTAAACAACTTCGTCTGCGGGCTCTTTGATTTCCGCATCATCTTCGTCATCAACGTCAATCTTCTTGACTTCGAGACACTCGGGAAGAGTCATATACTTATCATCAAGATTCTTGAAAAGAATGTAATCCGTCATCTTGTCGCAGAACTTGTCGTCTTTCAGACAGCCGTACTTGATGAACGGAGAAATGTCATCCCAGTATTTCTCGTATTCTTCCTTCTGTGTCTTGCACATTCCCGAAAGTTTGTCAGCGACTTTCTTGGTAATGTAATCGGAAATCTTCTTAACGAATCCGTCATTCTGAAGGGCCGAACGTGAAACATTAAGCGGAAGGTCCGGACAGTCGATTACACCTTTGAGAAGGAGCAAAAATTCCGGAATAACTTCCTTGATATTGTCAGCGATAAATACCTGATTGTTGTAAAGTTTGATGGTTCCCTCGATAGCTTCGTATTCAAGGTTAATCTTCGGGAAATAAAGGATACCTTTTAAGTTAAAAGGATAATCCATGTTTAAATGAATCCAGAAAAGAGGCTCCTTATAGTCGTTGAATACCTTGCGGTAGAATTTAAGATAATCCTCTTTCTCACACTCTGCGGGGTTCTTAACCCACAAAGGATTTGTATCGTTTAAAAGTTCGGGACGTTTCTTAATCTTAAGAGTTCCTTCTTCCTCGCCTTCCTTCGGAGCGATTTCTTCGATTACCTCGTCGGTATCAATTTTATCGCTTGCGGCGATTGTCTGTGTCTCCGTAGTATTCTCCTTGGAAAGGAAGATCTCGGTCGGCATGAACGAACAGTACTTCTTAATAACTTCTTTGGCTCTGTATTCGTTGCAGAACTCAAGACATTCTTCGTTAAGATAGAGAGTAATAACCGTTCCGACTTCCTTTTTCTCACCTTTATCCATGGTAAAATCAGTACCGCCGTCGCATTCCCAGTGAACAGCCTCCGCACCGTCCTTGTACGAAAGGGTATCGATGGTTACTTTATCCGATACCATAAAAGATGAATAGAATCCGAGGCCGAAATGACCGATAATCTGGTCGTCGTTTGTCTTGTCCTTATACTTTTCTATAAAATCGGTAGCGCCGGAAAAAGCAATCTGATTGATATACTCCTCAACTTCATCCGCCGTCATTCCGATACCGTTATCAATAAATTTAAGAGTCTTCGCTTCGGGATTTGCAATTACTTCAATCTTTGCGCTGAAATCCTCGGGAAGCGTATATTCGCCCATCATGTCGAGTTTCTTGAGTTTCGTAATGGCGTCACATCCGTTTGAGATAAGCTCTCTCATGAAAATGTCATGATCGGAATAAAGCCACTTCTTGATAATAGGGAAAATATTGTCACTGTTGATTGACAAAGAACCTTTTTTTGCTGCCATTAAATATCACTTTCCTTTCAAAAATAATTACATTCGGGTAAAAAAATTCTTTTACCCGACAAAAATAAGTATATAACCCGTCGGAAAAAAAGTCAATAAAAATTAGCACTCATTTGTTATGAGTGCTAACAATCATCTTGATATCGCAATTTTACTTACATTTTAGTTATCGTCTTTATTATAGGCGGCAGATAAGTTTCAGCGAATTTAACAAGGCAGACAATATAGAAAAGCCACAGTCCCCAGGATGAAACCATTGCGAGCGCCTGTGCATCGAAATCCTCCGCACCCGGAACCGGACGGAATATCTTCTGCTTCTTGGATTTAATCACAATTATTGAAACAATCAGTGCCACAATACCGGCAAACGCAATGAACATCAGGAATAAGGTCCAGGCTTCGGCAAGAATCAATGCCCAAAAATCCTTCGGAGAATTCGTCAGCAGATTCTGAAGTGCGGTCGAATTGCCGCTTTGTGCCAAAGTCAATCCCTTCTCGGCTTTCATTATAAGTGTTGTCGTCATTACGCTTGTTGTCAGATTGAGAGCCATATGGAATCCGATTGTATAAATAACCCTGCCGGTACGAATATACACATAGGCAAAGAACATTCCGATCAAAGCCGCCATAAAGCCCTGCTGGAAATTGCCGTGGAACAGTCCGAATGTCACTCCGGAAGTCACAATGGCAACAACCTCTCCTTTGGGAGCAAGACGGTCAACCATAAGTTTACGGAAAAGAAGTTCCTCAAATATCGGAGCAAGAATACCCACAACAAGCGCACGAACGAAAATATTGGAACCCTGCATCAGCTCGGTGAGACCGATTACATCACCGGCAGCTTCGGAAAAAGGAGTGGTAAGAATCAGATGATACGGTAATCCTACCATTACCCCGATTATTACAAGTCCAGCCATAATGAGAATGCAAAGCATGAATTTCCAAAATCCCAGCCTTTTCTTCTCAATTTGTGCTTTCGGCACATTCTTCGTCAAAAGATAAACCATCGGGAAACCGAGGAAATCAACGGTAAGCGCGGTCAGGCCGAGAGCGACATAAACGTAGTTCTTATTGGTCCATGCCGGTGCAAAATGTGTAAGCAGTGCCATAACAATCTGCGGAAAAACAAGAAAGAAAACTCCGAATATTGTATATCTCCATCCGATTGCTGTAAGTGTCTGTCTGGCATTTTTCATGAATTAATTCCCCTGTAATCGAAACCGACATTCAGTCGGCCTCAAAATAATATTCATAATTTTCAAAGAAAGATGAAGTTGTAACGCCCGAAATACTCTCGAAAGTAACCTCCGTCATAACTTCGTCGTTCAGATTTCCGGTAAGAGACGAAAGAAACGAATCATATTCGCTTTCGAAATACTTTCTTCGTTCTTCGGCGATTATATCGCTTTTGTTCTTCTCGGTATCGTCTTTCTTCGAGGTTGATATGCATTTGATAATGTAAAAACCGTCTTCCGTCTCCGTAACGCCGCTCACCTCATCCTGTGAAAGAGAAAATGCAACAGCTTCGTATTCGTCCGAAACATCGATTCTTCTGAAATCGTATTCGGACTTTTCGTCTTCGTTGTATGCGGCAACTGCTTCTTCAAAAGACATTCCGCCGTTTATCTGACGCAAAGCCTCTTCCGCTCTGTCACGCGCGGATTTCACCGACGCTTCCGAATAGGGAATACGTTCACCGTCTGCTCCTTCGCGGTAAGTACGGATAAGAATGTGCTTAACTGTTATCGTCCTTGCTTCGTCATCACTGATTTCCGGATTGATATCGGAAGTAAGTGAATCATACACCTTATTTGCAAGCGCATAGTCTTCATACATTCCCGTTATCGTTTCCAAATCGGCATTAAGCACGGATTTATCGGATTCCGAAAGCGAATCAAAATATGTATTCGCTGCGGCAACGGCTCTGCCTTTCTCTTCATCCGAAAGTTCTATTCCTTTTTCGGATGCCATAAGAACCAGAACTTTAACCTTTGAAACCCTGGCAAGCACAGTTTCTTTTACACTCTCATCTAGGGTAAAACCATCCGGGGTCTTTCGAGCCCAGATGGTTTCACCGTAAGAATTCTCATAAATATTCTTGATATTCGAAAGATATACCATAATTTCCGTTTTGGTACAGCTTTCCGATTCAATTCGAAATGCCTCGTCGCTTTTAAAGCCTCCGGTCAGGATAATTTTCTTGCCGGCGCCATCTTCTTTATCTTTACAGCCTGTTAAAAGAATAAGTCCGAATAACGAAACCGCAACGAGGTATCCGAAAACACGCGTTTTCTTCATTAATTAGTATTCCAAAGGATATTTGGCTGTAAGTTCGTCAACGATTGCTCTTGCGTAAGGAATCTTCTCCTCGCCACCTTTGATAACTGCTGCAATTGCATCTGCAATCTTATCCATATCGTCTTCTTTAAGACCACGGCTTGTAACAGCGGGTGTACCGAGACGGATACCGCTTGTAACGAAAGGAGACTTGGGATCGTTGGGAACGGTATTCTTGTTGCAGGTAATATGAGCAGCATCAAGCTGTTTCTCGATTTCCTTACCTGTCTTGTCATAGCTTCTTAAATCAACAAGCATAAGGTGATTGTCCGTACCGCCCGAAACAATCTGAACGTCTCTGGATAAAAGACCTTTGCAGAGAGCCTGAGCATTCTTGATAATCTGCTGCTGATATACTTTGAAATCGTCGCTTAAAGCTTCTTCGAAACATACTGCCTTTGCAGCGATAACATGCATAAGAGGTCCGCCCTGGATTCCGGGGAAGATAGCTTTGTTGAAGTTGTATTTGTC
>JAKSSB010000033.1 GCA_024403285.1 Lachnospiraceae bacterium
TAAACGGTTCCATCTGCTACCGGATAAGCATACCCCTTATCGATCAGAGTCTGGATCATGCTGATCATTCCGTCGATTTCCTGTGTCGCCTGCGGATGGATCGTAGCCGGCTTTACGTTCATTCCTGCCATGTCTTTTTTACATTCTTCGATGTATCTTTCGGAAATAACAGATGCGTCAACACCTTCGGCAATTGCTGCTTTGATAATCTTGTCGTCGACGTCTGTGAAATTCGCTACATAATTTACTTCGTATCCCTTATATTCCATGTAACGGCGAACGGTATCGAAAACCATCATCGGACGTGCATTTCCGATGTGAATTAAATTGTAAACCGTCGGGCCGCAGACATACATGCGTACCTTTCCCTCTTCGATGGGAACAAATTCTTCTTTTCTCTTGGTTAACGTATTGTAAATTTTCATAGTTAAGCCTGCTTTCTTTTCATATATCAGTTGTTCTGTGCAATCGCTTTCTCGAGTTTGTCGATTCTCTCTTTCAGCTCGTTATTCTCGGTCTGAAGACGGGTAATATCGTCTTTGACGGGGTCGGGAAGATGAATCTGATCGAGCGTATCCTTCGGGATTGCCACATTGTCTCTTCGCACGATTCGGCCGGGAACTCCGACAACGGTACAGTTCGGCGGCACTTCCTCAAGCACTACCGCGCCGGCACCGATTTTGGAATTTTCTCCGACGGTAAAAGAACCGAGAACCTTTGCACCCGCGCTTACCATAACATTGTCCTTAAGCGTCGGATGTCTTTTACCGTGTTCCTTACCCGTACCGCCGAGCGTAACACCCTGATAAAGAGTGACATTGTTGCCCAGAATCGCCGTTTCTCCGATAATAACTCCGGTTCCGTGGTCAATGAAAAGACCTTCGCCGATAGTCGCACCGGGATGAATCTCGATACCGGTTTTGCGTACGCCGCGCTGTGAAATCAGTCGTGCAAGAAAATAATGTTTATGCAGATAAAGTTTGTGAGCCAGTCTGTAATGGAGCATAACCCTGAAACTCGGATAGAGGAAAACCTCCATCGATGAGTGGATTGCCGGGTCGCGGTCCTTTACTATGGCAATTTCATTTTTGATTCTTTTAATAATACCCATAAAAAATCCTATTCAAGGACAAGCTCATCCCATGCATCCCAGGGAACCATGGCGATGTATGTTTTACCGGTGTTGAGTTCGATGGGTTTGCCTGTTTCTTTGTTGAAGAACTGGGTAACAACCGTCTCACTCATCTTCGACCAGTAAATGGGAATAGCTTTGCCTTCCGTAATATAGTAGCCTTCTACCGATTTGGAATCGGTTACGTTATATGTAAGATATCCGTTCTTGTCGAGCTGTGTGAAAGAACAGCACTGTAAAATAACGTTTTCGAAGCTTGTTGTCTTGTTGTCGTCAAGAGGATCGATGTGAGCCTTTCCGTACTCGTAATACTCGTATTTCTTCGTCTCGTCATTGTACATAAGTTTTGATGAGTTGTGAGGGAAAGGAAGTTCGATTTTCTCTTTTACATCGAACGAATCACTCTGTGAAGCCAGATCCACGGTTCCCTTACAGAAATTGAAATGAGGTCCGGGATAGTGTGAATTGTATTCTGTGCTGTACTTTGCAGATTCGATTCTCGATTCAAGTCCGTTGTAGGATTTGCCTGTGTTCGGATTCTTGTAATCGTCGAATGTAACATACTCGGTAAACTCGGTTGCCTTGCCGTTTGAGAAACGTGCAAAACCGCCGTTTAAGTTGTTGGTGTAAGGTCTTGCAAGATAATCGTTGATGTAGAAAGGACCACCGTCATGAATAAGGATTGCATTCCACTCGCCTGCAAGCATAATGTTTGTGGGACGTGTACTTCTGACACTACCGAACTGAGTAATCTTAGCCCAGTCTTTAACGAGACACATAAGTCTTGTTACTCTTCCGTTTGCGGTTGAGTTCATAAGTTCATAAACAACGTCTGCGCTGTTGACACCGTAGTGATCGAGTGCTGTTACTTCGTTGTCGACCATAATTGCAACAGGTCTCTGATCCTTAAGCGCTTCGTCAATCCACTCGTTTGTAAGTTCCGAACGGTAGAATCCTTCTTTGGTCTCCTCATATACTTCTTCACTGACTTCTTCCGAACTGACTTCCTCCTCCGAAGAAATGGTGGGAATTTCGATATCCACTACGGGGATTTCGCTCTCGGGATTCTTGCCCGAACAGGCTGCGCCGGCAAGCACACCGAGACAGACAGTCGTCACTAAAGTCATTTTCCAAAATTTTCTCATGATTTCAAATCCTTTCGTTACCGTATATTTTGTTAAAAATCATTTCTATTTATTCGCCGGACCTATACGACCGGTAAAATTAACATAAAAACTCGGGGTTCTTAATTCTTACAAGAGCATCCAGATTTCCGAGTACTTCCTCTTCCTTCGATTTGACATAAACCTTGAAACAGTCCTTTGCGTTCTTGTAACCGAAGCAGAATCGTGTGAGATTTTCAATTGTAATTTCACATTCCGCGGTAAGTTTCTCCCCGCTTGCATTCGTAAGTGACGCATCTCCGATTTTGAGTGCCGTGATTGCGCCGCCCACAGGTCCGCAGTGTAAAAGATACAGTCCCGCATTCTCCGTAAGTCGCTCGTCGTAAACCTTAACCGCGAGAACGAATTCTTTTACCCCAGAAAGATGTGAGAACATCGCGGGAACGTTAACCGTACGCGCCATCACATGAGTAAATCTCTGTGAATCCCTGTCGCAGACAAGTTCCGTTTCTGCGGCTTCCTTCGGGAAAGAGAACTCCACAACCTTCTCGGACACCGCATCTCCCGATTCGTTCTTCGAAATATTGGTGATATAGGCAAACACCGATTTAATCTCGCCGTCTTTGACTATCGAAAGGAAATTGCCTCCCTTTGTCTTAAGCTGATTCTCAAGCGATTCCGCCCACTCCGGTGTGTATACCGGGTAACAGTCCGAACACTCTTTAAGTCCGTTCATGATAAAAGAAGAAACTTCCTTATATCCTGTCTTCGAAACCGGCTCGATAAAATATCCGTCCTTAATTTCAAACGATTCATCGCCCTGTTTCATTGCATCGAGTTTGTCTTCTCCGATTCTGTCCGAATTCACGGTTTCGTAAGGTCTGTCGATAATATCCGCAAATCCGTACGGAAGAAAATACTTCTCATTGTAAGGCCGAAGTACCGTGTATGGTTCCGCTTCGCTCTGCATACAGGCAAAAGCTTCCTTCATAAGCTTGTCCATACAGCCTTTTCTTCTGTATTCGGACTTCGTATATACGTTTCGTATCATACATATCTCATCACCCGCATTTGTCACAAACGGAGCAAGATACATTGAACTAACCGTTTCCAGTCCTTCTTTGCCGGCAAAAACCAGATTGTCCCCTTCGGCAAGAAACTGAATATTCATAATTATCCCTGCTTTCGATTTATTCTGTATTCCGAAATATCCCGATTCCGAGTGCTAATTCTTACTGTCCCTGCTACAGCCGCCGCATCCTTCACAGCCCGCTCCGAACACGGGAATTCCCATTTCTTCCGGAGTCATCAGAAGGCATACCGCCTGCGACGAAATTCCCTCGCCGCTTCCTGTAAATCCAAGACCTTCCTCCGTTGTTGCTTTGACATTTACGACAGAAATATCAATTCCGAGCGTATCGGCTATGTTCTTACGCATCTCATCGATATACGGACGCATCTTCGGTTTCTGAGCGATTATCGTCGCATCGATATTCCCGATAAAAAACATATTCTCTTCAAGAAGCTCTCCGACTTTTGCGAGAAGTTTCAAGCTCGAAATACCTTTGTACCTGTCATCCGAGTCCGGAAAATGCTTTCCGATATCTCCCAAAGCCGCCGCACCGAGAAGCGCGTCCATAACAGCATGAAGCAGAACATCCGCATCCGAATGTCCCAAAAGTCCGAGTTCGTAATCTATCTTTACGCCGCCGAGTATCAGATCCCGCCCTTCGGTGAGTCTGTGCACGTCGTATCCCATTCCTATACGCATTGTTCCACGCCTTTCCCGGTTTGAACGCCCATTCGGGCACAGTACATTACCTATAATACCTTTTTTTGAGCGCTTTCGCAAGTAATTTTGACTTTGAATAAGTCATTTTTACCATCGTCGCATCCTTTCCAATTACTCGATAATTCCGCCGCCGAGACAGATGTCGTCACGGTAAAAGACTGCCGACTGTCCCCTTGTAATTCCTCTGACAGGCGCATCAAATATAACTTTAACTCTGCCGTCATCAAGCGGAATAACAGTTGCTGGAGTTTCTTTCTGATTGTATCTCACCCTGGCGGCACATCTTATCTCCGATTTTGGAGCATCAAACGCAATCCAGTTAACGTCACCGGCAATCAGAGTATCACTGTAGAGCGCGCTGTCCGGACCGAGAATAACCTTATTGTTCTCCATGTCTTTGGAGATAACATACGCCGGCTCCTTAAGTGCAAGACCAAGACCTTTTCTCTGTCCGATCGTATACCGGATAATTCCTTTGTGAGTTCCGTACACGTTGCCTTCCCGGTCAACAAAATCTCCCTCGGGAAATCTTTTATTCGTGAAATTCTCAATAAAATCGGCATATCCGCCGTTCGGGAGAAAACATATATCCTGGCTGTCCTTCTTGGCTGCCACTCCGAGTTCGGCTTTCACGGCAATCTCACGGATTTCGTCTTTGGAATACACTCCGAGAGGAAAGCGCACCTTTGAAAGCTGTTCCTGCGTCAGATTGTAGAGCACATAACTCTGGTCCTTGCGCTCGTCACAGGCTTTTTTAAGAAGATATCTTCCGTTCGTTTCATCGAATTCGATTCGGGCATAGTGACCGGTCACAAGCAAATCGTACCCCGCTTTTTCCGCTTCGGATAAAAGAACTCCGAACTTCATTGTTCTGTTACAGACAATACAGGGATTAGGTGTCCCGCCCTCAATATACGTATCCGCGAAATTTTGCATTACTTTATCCCTGAACATATCGCGGTAATCGAATTCATAATAAGGGATATCGAGTTTGCGACATACCGCTTCGGCATCAGCATTTCCGGGGTGCGTACAAAGACAAAGGGAAGCCCCTGCGATATCGCATCCGGCTTCCTTGTACAGATACGCGCAAACGGAGGAGTCAACTCCCCCGCTCATCGCTATCATTGCTTTTAAATTATCTGAATTGTTACTTTCCATAAACAAAATCTCTCTAATACCGCTTGCAGCAAATTATCACTGCATCGATTCTATAAAGCCTTTCAAATCTTCCAAAAGGTCATCCGGATCGATTCCGTGAACCTCCGCCGCCTGAACCAGCGTTTCTCCTCTTGCCGAAGGGCATCCTATGCAGTGCATCCCCATCTCGGTAAGAAGTCCTGCCATATCCGGATAAGCTTCAAGCAGCTCTCCGATTTTAGTATTCTCGTTAATTCTCATGTCGTACACCGTTACGGTCTGCGCTTTTTGGCTGCCATCTTCTGTTCGATTATCTCTTCTTTGAGACGCTGGAATAAAAGATTCACGCCGTAAGCCTCGTCCGTCCCTTCATAGTATAATTTACGGGCTCCGCTGTTGGTATTCATGTAAACTACCGTTTTGTCCGTTCCCTGTTCCTTATATATACCGAATGCTCTCGGAGCTCCGTAATCCTCACCGATAAAAAATCTTGTCACTTCAAACGGAGGAAGACCTTTCGAACGGTACCATGCCTGGAACTCTTCGATAGTAACGGGCTGGTCTCCGACACTTCTTACAACATGAGCGTTAGTCGCTCCGCACATGGGACATTTTATTGCATCCGGAGAAATCCGGTTTCCGCAGTACTCACAAAAGTTTGCCATATAAAACCTCCTCTTTTACCAGTCGGAACCCCAGTCGCTTCCGCCGAAATCCCAGTCGCTTCCGCCGCCCCAGTCATAATCGGAGCCGCCCCAGTCGTAATCATCATCATCGTAGCTGTAATCGTAATCATCATCATCGTAACTGTAATCATCGTCGTCATACGAACTGCTGCCGCCGTGGTAATCCGAGTATTCGTCTGTGTCTTCAAAGTCGGAAAACTGTGTGGAAGAATCCCATGTCGGAGTATAATAGAAATCTTCTGCCGTGGACTGATGAGTCAGATCGGACGGAATTTCATCGTCTCCGATTAATATCCAGCCATTGTTTCCGGAATCGTAAGTATACCAGCCTTCATCCTGATCTTCTTCAAGATGATAGAAAACATCATCTCCGTAGGAATAGTATCCCTGATCGACTTCGTAGCCGTTTAACATATCCGAATATGTCTGCGAGCTTTCAAGTGTGGGAATTCCGAAACCGTTGTCCCATTCGCCGATATAATACTTCTGGGCGGTTTTTTTCTCACTCAATTCCGAATTGTTGAACGAATCTACATCAAGAGGGAACCAGTCACCTTCCGTGTTGCTATAGTAAGCCCAGTTTCTTCCGCTCGCATCATAGTAGGCATATGTTCCGTTGTATAAATAATATCCGCCATCAGGGTGTACAATGCCTCTGTCACCGTTGGCCAAACCTCCGCATACACAGACTCCTGCGGTAAATACAATGACAAAAACCGGAATCAGTAATGCAAAAATTAAATAACCGTTTATCTTCCCGCGACGCGATGTAGCTCTGTGGATATTCGAATTCTGACCGTATGTCATATTCTCTACGGGATGATAATTCTCAACCGTAGGAGTTACCGGAGTAACATTATGGGCAAGAACGGGATTTCCTTTTGCGTTCGGTACACTGCCGACCACATAAGAGTTATCTGCAACGCCGGAAGGAGCAAGTTTACGTTTTGTAATCTCCTCTTTGAGTTTCATCAGAATCTCGTTAACACCGTATGCCTCATCAGAACCGTTGTAACGCACGGCACGCGAACCGTCATCCTTATTCTTGTAGACTACCGTATTTCCCGTTCCGGGGTCCTTATATATACCGAATGCTTTCGATCCCCTGTAATCCATTCCGATGAAAAATCTCGTAGTTTCATACGGCGGAAGTTTTCTCTGTTCGTACCAAAGTTTAAGTTCTTCGATTGTTCTCGGATTTTCAAGCATCTGCGGCGCTCTTGCCGGAGTCTTGGCTCCGCAAAACGGGCAGCATTCCTGATTGTCATCGTACATACTTGAACAGTACTCACATGTAATCTTCATTTGAATTCTCCTTTAAAAAAATCGAAATTTACAAAACATTCTTATCTTCATACACAAAACCACAGATTAGTATACCACTTTCAACATTTATTAACAATATTCTGTTACAACGCCGTACGGTAAATCATTGATTCAGCAAGCTGATGAACTTTGGCCCGTTGTGTAAACAAAACACCGGGCATTGTTATTACGACAACACCCGGCATTAACTCATTTATTTATTTATTTGTTTGTTTTATTTGATATCAAGAATGTTTACCTTGATATTTACGGTTGCGGCCTTTGAAGGATTCTTGCAACCGTCAAAACAGAGGTTAAGTTTAATCTTCTCCGACTTAACTTTTGAAAGGTTCTCCGTACCGTTGAAACCAAGTGCGTAAACTCCGTTTCCTACTTCTTTAATCTTGAAATTGGAAACAGCACCTTTCTTAGTGAAAATATCAGCGCTGCGCAAACCTGAAACCGATTCATCTTCAATGGTGAAGTATACGTAACTCCTGTCTGCGCTGTCGGCCTTGCAGAGAGATACTTTGTCAGTACTCTGCGTAACCTTAATCTTACCCTGCTTAACCGGAATCTTAAATTCGTTACTTTCGACGGTCTCTCCGTTCTTAAGCGTATAAATAATTCTGCCCGAATAGGAAAGTGAATCATCGAAAGAATCATCATCAAAGAAATCCGATTCGGTATCACGCGAAATCAAATTGTTCTTCAAAGTAAATACACCGATTGCTTTTCCGTCGACAATATACTCGCCCGTTGCGGGTTTTTTACCGGATTTGGCATATACTTCAAGGCGCTTCGAAGCAATCGAATTTGAAGTAATACAACTCAGTTTTTCATTAAACGTCAGGCCGTTTCCGGGACGTGCCGGATCGATGGCGCCCGTAGTCTTAACGGTAATCTTTGACAGGCTCTTGTTCTGTGCCGGAACTTTAACCGTCAATGTAACCTTTGCAGATTTTACCGAAGGATAATCTGTCAGAGTATAAGTGAATGCAACTTTATAATTTGCACCGAATTCTGCCTTATCGGTAAGTGCTACTTTGTATACTTCTTCACCGTCTTCACCGCTTTCAACAGGTTTACAGTCAACCGGTACGTTATCCGTAATTTCATTTCCCTTTGCATCGGTTACCGAAACCACAGATGATGTGAATGCGGCATTTCCTGCTTTAACGGTGATAAACTCACAATCAGCACTGTTGTTCTTATTCAGTGTAACCGTTGTTGCCGAAAGCTTGTACTTTGGAAGTGCTGCCTGTGTTTTAACCGTTACGGGAATCGTCGCATTGTTTGCAGCGGTAATCGTTACTTTGTAACTTCCCGGAACAGTCTTTAAGTTTGACTTAAAGATAAGCGCAGTGTTCTCTTCGTCATACATTGCATCGAGTTCTTCCGCACGGTCTTCCTTACCCTTCGCATCCTTAATCTCAACCTTCAAAGTATCCGTATCAAATCCGTCATATGTACCGGGAATAAATCCTGCTGCCGAAGGAGTAATCTTAACTATAGCAGCATCCTCACCGACACCCTTTGCGAGGTCAAGCGTAACGCTCTTCGGCGCCTTAAAGGTAACCTTCGTTGCAACCTTTATATCAACCGGCAGTTCAATTCTCTGTGCTTTGTTTCCGTCAACAAATGCTATCAGCATAAGTTTACCGGCGGTCAATATTTCGCCTGCGTTGTCATTTGTCATGATGGTAAAAGAACCGTTCTCTGCATCATAATCTTTTACATCAAAAGCAAGTCCTGCATTGTATGCTTCTCTGTTCTTGGCGGGAACGTTGTCCAAATCACTGCCTTTTCCTACGAAAACACCTGTGATATTCATGTCGGCAAGACCGACTTTGTTATCTGCCGAAGCAAGGCTTAATTCAATCGGATTAATCAATTCCGAAGAAAGTTCCGGAACCGTAATCTTTTTGGATGAAAGCTTAACTTTCGGTGCTGTCTTGGATGCGGTTACTTTGGCATTAACCGCCACAGGCGTATTGTATCCTTTGACACTTACAAGAAGTGAAAGGTTTCCTGAACGTTTAATTCCCATTCCTTCAACGGTTACCGATTTGCTCTCCTCATCAAAGTTAAGCCAGTCGGGGCATGCATTTGCTTTTGATTCATCAATTACCGCACTCTCGATTTCGCCCTGTTTGCTTGAAAGAATAACTTCTGCCGTTGCATCCTCAAAGAATGTATTGAGTTTAACAGCACCCGCCTTAACAGTAGGAAGTTTCTTGGTAACTTTAACCGTTACTGCCGCGGTCTTGTTTCCTTCGGGATATTTAATTGTTTTTACCACAATTCCACTCTTATATGAAGCTTTAATTTTCTTGATTTCTGCAGCATTTGCTTTGTCGCTGAAATCAAACTCATCATTCGCAGCAAGTCCGATGGTTCTGTCATCTAATACTGCGAATTCAAAGTATTTGTTAAGTGTTTCGTCTTCAAATTCAGCCGAAGTAATCTTATCGGTACTGTCTCCGTCGAAGAAGATTCGAAGTGAAGAATCCTCTGTCGTCACAGCAGAATAAATGTTTACATTAAGTGTTGTCTTTGTAACTCTCGGTGCGGAAATCTTCTCTTCGGCATCATCGTCATATACATCGATTCTGAACTGAATCGTTGAAGCGAAACCGTATACAACCGGCGAGAATGTGATATATGTGCTTCCCACTTTCTTGGCGGTAACAACGATTTCTCCCGATGCATTAACAATCGCGTCGGCAATTTCTGCATCCGATATTCTTAATTCGTCACCGGAAATTTCTGTTCCTTCGGGAAGATTTGTTGTAAATACCTTAACCGATTCGGATTCATCATTCAGTTTAAGTGCTGCATACGTTACTTTTCTTCCTTCAGAATCAAGGAAAGAAATCTCGTAACCGGAAGGTCTCTTTTCTACTGAAACACTTGCCCCTGTTTCTTCGACTAATTTACCCGGAAGTCCCGCCGGAATGATTCCTAAATTCCTGTCATTGCCGTAACGGATTTCGAAATCATAACCCTTACGATAATCCATTCCTTCGAAGATTACGAAACTGCTGCCGGCCGAATCCTTAAGAGTCGCTATCAGTTCTCCGCTCTCCGCATCGTAACAGTCTGCGCTTACGTAGTCATATGCGTAATTTCCCGATAAAGCCTGCGGCAATGAGCCACCCGGAAGATTCCATGAAACTTTAACGCCTGCTTCCTTATTTGCAATCCATTCCGCTTTGGCGGATTGAGGCGCTTTTACATAGAAGCAGTCTGCATCAAGGTAAAAATTCTCTTTGGCATTCGCCGTAAATGAATAGGATGCATTAACATCAAGATTTTCCAAAACATGATTGGATCCATGTCTTACTGCCCATACACCGAAGCTGTCATTTGAACCTTTGACATTTATCTTTAACTTAGTACCTTCTTCTGCCGTCAAATACGTAATGCGGCCGGCTTTATTAACACTTACCGACTTGGTTCCGTCCTCGGTTGCAGCTTCAAGTACAATACCTTCGGGTAAGGCTTCGGCGCTTATTATAATCTCATACCGTTCAGGTTCATTTCTGTATATGAAAAGTTTGAAATCTTTGGTCTCACCTTCGGCGGTTACCGAAACCGTAAATTCGTTTTTACCGACTAAAAGATTTGAAACCGTTGCTTTACATCCTGCCTCGCCGTTAATTTTAACGGTTGCATCTTCCAAAAGAGGAGTAACTACAATTTCAGCCTCTTCTGTCTGATATGCGACATTTATCGCATATTCGTTCGCATTATTAAATGAACAATTCTTACCGTTAACCGTCAATAAATCGATTCTTGTCGGGGTTCCGATTACCGGGCCGAGAATATTGGATACTACTGTACCCTTATATAATCCGGAACCGGTTGCTCTGACTCTTAAATAATATCCGTCAAAAGAATCATCAAGATTCAGCGACTTTACGTTTGAATAATACGGCTCGTATTCTTCCGAATCCTTATCCTTTGAATACTCCCATTGCCATGTATACGTAGCGCCCTCAGGGTCGGTTTCAGAAATACCGATTGTACCGCCTGCCTTGGCATCTCCGGAAATTGTAATGCTCTTAAGTTCTTTCGGCTCGCTTCCGTATATATACACTTCCGAAAGCATATTGGAATCTTTATCCGTAAGTGCCCACTGATAATAACCTGTCGGTTTGGCGGTTTTGATGCCTTCCGGTTCGGTTACAACACCTTCTCCGAATGTAATGTATGAACTGCTTCCTGTGGCAAATGCATTTCCTCCGCCGTTATTCTTAATATGCATGGAGCCGCAAATATTAACTTTATCGTTAATATAGCACGCCGATTTCGACAGGTATTTCATCTGGTACTCGTCTGTATCATCTGCGTCACAGTAATCATTGATGAGTGTAATATCAGCTCCTGAATTAATCTGCGTACCGTTCTTATAGACAACCTTGTAAAGTGCCGGAACCGGTGCAACGGTTTCCGCATATATTCTGCCGTTTACCACCAGATTGTTATTGACATGAATCAATTCAGTCTGAGAATCTTCATCATTTCCTATACATACCAGTTCACCGTGCGAATCAACTCTCAGTACATCCGTATATACCGCACCTTTTTTCTCAACTTCGATGTTGACGGAACCATTAATGAGTATATCCGATCTTGAATTTATCGCATAATATGTCGATGTGGGATCATCGCTCGGAAGGTCTTTCAATACAATATTTAATGCCGAACCCTCATCGATTGTAACGTTTCTACCCGAAGAACTCACATTGATAGCTGTTCCGTAACAGTCGATGTTCAGAACTGCTCCGTTTGTGATTGTCAGGAAATTGAAACCGACGGAAGAATAAAGATTTATGGCATTCTTACAATGACCTGACTTCATATTAACCGTCGCATTATCGATTATGAAATCGGTGGCAGTCTGCATCATTACCTGCGCATTAGTTCTCTCGCAGAAAGTAACATCAATTCCACCGTTAAACGTAAGCGGGCTTATTGATGAGAACTCATAAGGCGTATATGCATACTCTTCGTTAACATTCTCAAAAATGAGCTTGCCGGCACCGGTAAATGTCAGACCCGATTTCGTATATGAATCAATCTTAATCATGTCGCAATTCCCGGTTCTGATAACATTTACAGAACCGTCCGAAACAGTAACGGTAGTGTCGGCAGGAACCCTTATCGCCGGATTACTGCCATCTGTCGAATAAATAAAAACATTGTCCAGAACCAGTTCTTTTTTGCTCAAATCCCATGAATAACCATATGTATCCATGAAATCAAAACTATCCGTTCCGCTGTATATATACAAGCCTTCACGCATATACAGTCTTCCCTTGGGAAGAATATATGCGGCAAAAACATCCGATTCCACAGGATATGTCGAAGTGCCGTCGTTTACGATTGCTCGGATGAAAAGAAGCTGCTCACCGATTTCATTCTTCGGAGTATACTTGGAAGTCTCCGATACTTTGACCGGGTCTTCTTTCGTCCAATCCAAAACTTGATACCATTCGTAAGAAACGGTTGAGCCTTCCGGATAAGAGTATATATCCAGTTTTGTTTCCAGTTCTCTCATTACATCGGTATTCATAAATTCCGCAGTACCGGGAAGCTTTGAGAAGAATTCAAACCTGTTGTCCGACGGTTCGATTTTAATTCTGTTAAGTCTGGTCTTTCGTGAAGAATCATTATAATAATAGGAGTTATCATGATAAATCGGATCAACGGGATATGTAATAATGCTTTCGTTCAGTTTAAGGTCATCGCAGAAATAGAAAACAGATGAAGCACCGAAAGTGTAAACATCCAGATCTGCATGATTGACAACAACTTTTACTTTGTTATTTGTACCTCTGCCTGCGATTGCATATCCGTAATTGCTTCTCTCAATGATCGTAAGTTTAACACCCGGATCGATTATGAGTTCGTCAAACCTGTAGATTGCGTAATTACCTGTCGAATCAATTATCAGTTCACCCATTCCGGATATTTCCAAAGACCCGCTTCTGTCGAACGTCTCACGATAAATGCCGTATACTTTTGTTCCGAAATAGCTGTCTTTTCCGTTTGCCAGAACAATCCTTGTATCGTCGGGAATATTTAAGTCAGCAAGGAAATATGCGTTATCAAGTGTAAGGATTCTTTCTGCGCTGTCCCACTTCCATCCGTGTGTTGACATGTTGTCAACAGATATATCCGTATATAAATGTAAAAAAGTACCGTCGTTCGGATAAGTAATCTGTCTGTTGGGATAAACTATGTTAAGTTCAGTTTCTCTTTCCAATTCGCTCGAGCCGTATGAAAATACACATTTATACCGGGTATCTCCCACTTCGGGATACGAAAGAGTCAGCGTAGTTGAAACTGTTTCTATTACCGATTTGTATACCTGGGTTTTAGCATCGACTCTGAACCAGCGGAATTTCAAATCGGAAGGAGTTCCTTTAGGAGCAGTGTAATTTGCGGTCAATACAGGATTTTCATCCTGGGAAACAACACCGTCTTCGATTTTTACTCCGCCCTGAGTTACTTCAATTTCACCGGGAATTAAATATTTATTTGTATCTCTTACGAAATTGACATAGTTAGCCGCTTTGTCGGCGGAAAGTAATAATTTATTTTCTGTTTTGTCAAAATATGCTCCCGAAGGCTCCGAAATAACGGTTCCTAACAGTTCGAGCCCTTTGCCTGCATATAAAACACTGTATTCGGAATCTTCTGCCTGCGAAAGACTGAGGGCACTTTCCATAACCGTAAGATTACCGCTGCAGATAAACATATTTGTATATTTTACCGAAGAATCAATCTCCATTACAGAATTGTTCTTCAGAACAAAATCTCCGTAACCGATATAGACGCCGTTATAACCTTCGTTTTGAGAAGAAATATTCGATTTGATTGTCGACTTGTCAATTTCGACTCCGGCGTTAAAATACAAAGCGGTACCGAAACAGTCGACGTTCATGGTGCAGTTTTCTATAAGAACAGGTTCATTGAAGTACAAACCGAAACCGTTGGAAGACGATATCATTTCGGTGTTAATATCCACTGTACTGTTCTTTATAAGTGCTTTTCTGTCCGAATTTGAGTATCCCTGCTGAATGGGATAAGTCATCATTCCTTCGACTGACAGTTTCGAATCGGTAAAAGAAAAAAGAGTACTGCTGGTATAAATCGCGCCTTCGCATTTTTTCGTCAATGAAGATTTCAGAATAATCTCACTGTTATTTTTAACTTCAAATGCTTCGCTATTATCTGCGCTCTGATAGATAATAATATATCCGGAATCCGTGGCAATATTATCGAGCTTCACATTATCAAGACTAAAGTTGCCGTTAACGTATAAAGCATAGTTTTTTTCGGACGATACCGTAATATTACAGTCCTTGGCATTGAAATCGTCCGAACATATTGCATTGTTCTTTGCTTTGACATATATATCCGCATTTATTGAAACGGTTGAGTTGGAGGCATATATTCCGTCATCACCGCTTTCGGCATAAAGCGGTTGGTTGATAATTAACTGTGTCAAATCGTCTGATACATAAATTGCATCGTTATTGCCGGTTCTGATATCGGTTTCCACAGCGAGTTCAAAGCTGTTGTAGGAGTAAATACCTCCGGTACTGCCCGATTCACTGTAAAGATTCAGTTTACCGTTACCGATAAATTTGTACAAAGGTGTTTCAGAGTTAATAAGTCCGCTTTGTCCCAACTCAATTATGTTTCCGCCAACAGAGCTTAAAACACAGTTTCCTCTTACATTAACGGTTACGGGATATGTGAGAATTGTAAGTGCATTTGCATCATACTCTTTTGAAGCAGTAACGAAAGATACACTGTCCAAAGAAAGAATCTTTTTATCTTTATCCCATGACCAGCCTTCCTCAGCATTTGTCTGAGATTCTGTTGAATCATCAATTACAAGGGGAGCCGTTCTGACTTTATGTGCGCTTTCATCTCCCGGATAAATAATTGCTTTAGAGTGTTTAGTCTCCAGTCTTACGTTTCCGAAAGCTGTAATTTCACAATAATATTCGTTAATGCCATATTCGGCGGGAATATTAAATACACTGTCTGTTGCGCCGTCTACCGCTTCCGGTACGCCTTTTTTAAGAGAATACCACTGATACTTAATTGTTTTTTCGTTATCTGTGGTAACATTGCATTTTGCGATTTCAACATCGATTGAAAGATTATCACCGATTTCTCCCGAAATCATTAATTCAGGTTGTTTGGAAATATAAATATAAGGAATACTTCCTTTTTCTTTGACGGATATTCCCCCGAAAATCCTGCTTTCGTCCGCATTCACGATATGTCCGTCCAAAAGTTTGGCATTTTCAGGAGTTTCAATATCGGCATTCTCAATCGAAACCGTTACATCAGTGTTGATTGTTTCATAAGAATAATCCACATTTCTGGGAATATTCAAATTGGCGTCATTGATATTTAACTTACATTTTCCCGAAAATGGGTATGTGGATTTATCACTGATATTAAGATTAAATGTGCCTCCGCTCGACAGATTTATCTCCGAACAGCCATCATAGGTATTTGAATAAATATTGGCCTTGTTTCCGGAGATATCCAACGTACCTTCAAACACGTTAACAGTACTCTCTCCCGATAAATACAATGCTGAAGCGGATGCTGAACGATTCACGATTTGCATTAACGAGCCGGTACCTAATATGTTTAAATCGGCATTGTATAACTCTACGGTGTTATATGAATAATAATCCGTCTCTTTGTTGGTATCCAGATAAATCTTACCGCCGTTTCGAATATTGATTGCGGAATCGTCGTTTGCATTCAATAATACATTTGAGGAATCTGATAATCCGCGAATATTTACAGTACCGCCGTTATATACATTCAGTTTTTTATCGCTGTTAACCGACAACTGCCTGGAACAGTTAACTACGGCACCGTCGGTAACGGTCATGTTCGGGGTAACATTTAAACCAGGATTTTCGTCGGAATTCAGCCAAAGTGTCGTACCCGCACCGCTTACTAATACTTCTTCGACATTATATGAAGCAAGAAGCGTTGCATAGGTTGAAGTTGTATTTACCCAAACGGTAGAACCTCCGGTGATTGAAAGCTTCGAGCATGAACACAGTACGTCAAAGCCGGAACCGTTTTTCAACTCGATATCGGAATTGTTCACAGTAAGCATACCGTCGTTTAACAAAACGGAATATCCGTATTTGGAAAAAATCACAGAACCGCTTGTACAGTTCGTGTATGAAATATTACCGTTATCGAGTATGACGGTATCACGGGTAGAATATAGATTCAGTGCTGCGCCGTTCGTAAGTATAATATCACCGTTCTCAACTTCGACTGCAGTTCCGTCAAGATTGGTGTCTTCGGGATTTCCCGCTATAATTTTGGCACCGTTTGATAATTCAATATCTCCGTTTACTATATCAATACCGCAGAATTCATCATTTCCGTTATTGTTAAGGTAAAAAAATCCTCCATCGGTTTGAACAAGATTTCCTTCGGTAATAACAAGTCCTTTTGCACCAAAAGCACTTACCTTCATGCTGGCGCCATTGATATTAACATTTCCCTTTTCAACGGTAACCGCGGGACCTGACTGTGACCAGACCGTAAATTCTGTGCTGTTAAGAACATCTATTCCGTCTTTAACGTAAACCGCCGCTATGTCTTCATCCGTATAGGAAGTAACATCAAACAACACCCCACCGGACAGATAAATTGAATCGGCACTGACTGCGGGTTGTGTATTATCCTCGGCAAAAACCGTTACTTTACCAGAGTTAAATATCGAAAGCGTATTAACATCCACGCTTCCGAAAATGTCAAGTTTTGTATTATTATTTGTCACTTCATCAAGCTCGGTATTTCTTTTAACAGTGACTCTTCCTGTACTGTAAACAGCCAGATCCTCAGCTTTGACCGAGCAGGCGTCAGCGATATCGACGGTAATGTCGCATGAAGCACTGATGGCATAAACTCCGCTGCCTGAAACTTCGATTGTCGCTTTATTTAAGTACAAAATCCTGTCTTCGCTGTCCCAAAACCATCCGTACTCACCGCCGTTCTGATTGCCGTCAGCACTTAAGGTAATCGTCGAAGTCTGCTTCTTGGTAGCCGCTGCAGCTTTCGTTTCACCGTCTCCGAGAACTTCCTCTTCGATTTCAGCTTCTTCGGTTTCATCAATTGAAACATCATCCGAATTCTCATCAATCTCATCCCGGCTGTCAGAATTATCATCAGCCGCTTCCTGAGTGTCGCTTTCTTCAAGGGCATCATTCATTCCGACTGCTTCTTCGCCCGAATTATCATCCGAAGAAGCATTTTCGTCACCCTCATAAGCATCATTTTTCTCGGATTCTTTGAATGTTTCTTCATTCAAATCCGATTCGTCAGATATTTCTCCGGGAAGTTCCTCATTCACATCTTCCTTTGAAATATCATTTTCTTCATTATTTACGATGTCCTCATTTTCGGAATCGTAAACAACCGGTACATCACTTCCCGATGCCGCATACGCATCCAGAGGAAGACCGGTAAAACACATTGCCGCAGCTAAAATCAGCGCTCCGACTCTTTTGCACAAAACCTTTCTTTTCATATAACCCTCCCAATTCGGAAAATTAAAAACGCAACAAGACAATTATATAAAGAAATAAGATAAAAGTAAACGAACAAATCCCTGAAATACAGTTGTGGATTTACTTGTTTTCGGATATGTTCCGGCTCCTGTTTTCGTAAAAATTCCGTGCCGTTACATCGATATTCTTGCTTTCCTTCATTCTCGATGTATTTTTCTTTCTTTGTCGACTTTTTTACAACTTACGAGAAAATGCGATAACGAAAGTCGTTAAATCACGCAAATATCAACACTCTATCGTTAATCAGCATTCTCCCGCAAAATATTGTGCCCGTGTATGGTTTGTACATATCTTTTTTTATTCGTGGCGTTTTTTTAATTGATGGTAAAAAAGTATTGTATTTTTCATGATGGGGAGGGTAAAACAAAAATGGTGGGAATTGTCGGATTGTGCATATTTTCACCGGTGTAGGGATAAAGAATGAGATACTAAAAAGGGAGAACATCATTACTATGAGAAAGCGACATATTTTACGGGCATTGTCTTGTATACTTGTATTTACAACAATGTTCACGAGTACTGTGCACGGAGAGGAATTTGCTCCGGATTCAACCAATGATTCTTTTATCGAAGAAGAATTCATTCTTGACGATGATTGCGATTTAGGGGATTGCGGTCACGACGAAAACTGTACCTGTGATGAGTGCGTCATCGCTGACGACGACTGCGATTTCGATTTATACGATGACACTTATACTGATGAATCGGAAGATGATATCTGTTGCGACGATATTCTTATCGACGATCATTTTGACGATTCCGGAGATTATTACAATCAAGATGCGTATGAATCGTCCGATGAAGAAACTGCTGACACTTCTGTTGAAGTTGAATCTGAAACTGAAGATGACTTCTGCTATCTGGACGGTTCCGTTATTTCATCTGATTGTTTTGTCGATAAAGATTCTTCGGACATTTCCGAAGAAGACAATGCGTCTCTTCCCGATGACGAAGATATCGTTTCCGAGGATATCTGTGATGAAGACAGTGAGACTCTTACCGATGACGAAGATATCGTTATCGAAGAATCTGCTGTTTCCACGGTTTACTCAAATGAAAAGGTTTACGGTTCAGAGGCTTCAAGCGAAGTAGTCGCTCCTTCCACCGGTTTGGCTGTTCCTTTCAAAACTGTTTCAACCGGCAAACAGTCTTCCAAGAAAATTACTCTTACTTCGGATAATGCTGTTTTGGTTCTTCCCT
>JAKSSB010000034.1 GCA_024403285.1 Lachnospiraceae bacterium
TGTAGAATCGGCTGTTTTGCTTAATGTAGTTGAAGGTGAAGAGGAAGTTGAGAAAATGGATGGTCTTCTTTCGCTTGCACTGACCGGCGGAGATTATCTGTGGATATAGTGGGGAGTCGCCGGCAACTGTTACTTATTTTTTACAGGATTTATCTTCTATAATATGAAGAAATCTTTGGAGGAAGTTATGGAGAATGATGCACGCGATGCTTTTATGAGAAGCCGCGATTTTATGAAACTCGGTATGGCTGTCGAGTCCGGAAACTGGCAGATAGCGCATATGACCGTCAACAGAATGCAGAAAATCTGTAAAGAAGCAGCTGTTTCGGACTTTGACCGCAATCTGATATCGTTAAAACAGTGTATTGCCGCAAGGAACAAGGAATCGTGCAAAGATATTCTTGCGGTTATGGTCGGCAAGCGAGTTAAATATTTGAACGAGGCCGGTAAAAAACAAGACAGCGGGCTGTAATTTTTGCAGATGTTTTTTCTATATATATTATATTTATTATTAGGCGATTACTTATCAAACCGGGAAGTAACCGCTTTTTTTATACAACGCCCTCTTCATTTGCGGGGAAGGATATGACATAATCACGAAATGTGATGTTACCTGCTTCCGATGATTTGGTATTTTTTACGATTGACAAATACTTTCCGATAGAATATTATTGATAAAGTCTAAACTGACTGACCGGTCAGTCGATATATATACAGTAATTCGTTTTTAATTGGGAAGGATTATAAATTCAGAGGGTTTTACAAAATACTCAGAAAGGAAAGTATAACCGGTTTTTTGGGGAATTAACCGATTATACAACAAAATTATGCTTGAAAAATTAAGTGTCAAAAAACCTTACACAGTACTCGTCGGAGTAGTTCTGGTAATAGTTCTCGGTGTCGTTTCCATTATGAAGATGACCACGGATCTTTTACCCGATATGAATCTTCCGTATGCGCTGATTATCACGACGTATGTCGGAGCCAGTCCCGAGGAAGTTGAAAAGGACGTTACGGCACCGGTCGAAGCGCAGATGGCAACCACATCGAACATCAAGAGCATCACGAGTATGTCTTACAACAGTTACTCGGTTGTAATTCTTGAATATGAGCAGACCGCCAATATGGATTCAATCGTAATCGAGATGCAGCAGAAACTCGACCAGCTCAAATCGGGATGGTCTTCTTCCGTCGGCAGCCCGACAATTATGCAGATTGACCCTTCCATGCTTCCTATTATGGTTGCGTCTGCCGATGTAGCGGGAATGTCGCAGATTGATATTTCGCAGTTTGTGGATAATACGCTTAAACCTCAGCTTGAATCCGTTGAAGGTGTTGCAAGCGTAAGTACGGTCGGAAGTGTTGAAGAGAGAATCGAAGTAACGCTCGATCAGGAGAAGATTGACAAAATCAACGAAGATATTGAAGCATCAATTGAAGATCAGTTCGAAGAGGCGCGTCAGACAATCAAGGATTCCAAGAAGGAACTTGAAGACGGTATTGATGAGTTTAATGATAAAAAAGCTGATTTTGCAAGCCAGATTGCCGAAGGCGCGAATGAACTCGTTAACGGTAAAATAGACGCCAAGGTAGGTGCTTCCGAATTAAGCGATGCCAAAAAAGAGCTCGGTTCGAACAAAACAACTCTGGAAGGTGCTATCAAGAGTCTTGACAAAGTATATAAGCAGGCTAAGGATCTGAAGACCAAACGTGACGGACTTCAGCAGCTTATTGACGCATTTAACCAGTCGGGTTATCCTGCTGAATTTTTCCCTCAGTTTGCCCAGAGTGCCGGACTTGTTGACGAGGCCGGAAACGGACTTTCACTTGCGGCTGTACAGGCAATGATTGCTCAGATAGATGCAGGTCTTGCTGAGATTAACAAAGGACTTGCTTCGCAGGGCGCTGCTTTTGCCGATGCAGGAGTTAAACTTACAACCTGGGAAGATATTCCCGCGGCAAAGGTTAAGCTTAAAGCCGCTCTTTCCAAAATAAACGAAGGCATGAATCAGATGGATGACATGCAGAACAAGATTTCCGAAGGTCAGGATACGATGAACGATGCGTATGTAACCCTGATCAAATCTGAGATTACCGCCATTCTTGAAATGAGTGCCGCATCATCGCAGCTTACCACTGCCGCCGCACAGCTCGAAGCGGGAGAAGCACAGCTTAACGCAGCGGAAGAAAGTGCTAAAGATGCTGCTGATATGAACAAGATTCTTACAGTGGAAATGCTCAGCCAGATTTTAATGGCTCAGAACTTTGAAATGCCTGCCGGATATATTCAAGAAGGCACTACGCAGTATCTTGTCAGTGTCGGAGACGAAGTTACTACAGTTGACGATTTCAGAAATGTTATTCTTGTTGATACCGGTCTTGACGGAATCGAACCCATCTATCTTAAGGATATCGCAAGTGTCGAGGTCGTTGACAATGCACAGGATTCATATTCGCGTGTGAACGGCAACCCCGCAATCATGCTTACGATTGAGAAACAGACCGGATATTCGACCGGCGATGTTACGGACCGTCTTCTTGAAGAATTCGATATTCTCGAAGAAGAGAACGAGAATCTTAACATGGCGGTTCTTATGAACCAGGGTGTTTATATTGATATGATCGTCGAATCGGTTATCCAGAATATTTTAATCGGTGCCGCACTTGCAATCCTTGTACTTATTCTGTTCCTTAAGGATTTCCGTTCGACCTTCATCATTGCATGTTCGATTCCTTTGAGTGTAATCCTTGCAATCGTGCTGATGTATTTCTCGAACATAACACTGAATATTATTTCACTTTCCGGTCTGGCACTCGGTATCGGTATGCTGGTTGACAACTCCATTGTCGTTATTGAGAATATATACCGAATGCGGAAGGAAGAGAATTTTTCAGTTAAAAAAGCTGCCGTCGAAGGAACCAAACAGGTCGGCGGAGCCATCGTAGCTTCAACAATCACGACAGTCTGCGTATTTGCACCTATCATTTTTACCACGGGTATTACAAAGCAGCTGTTCGTAGACCTTGCGCTTACGGTTACGTATACACTTGGCGCATCACTTCTTGTCGCACTTACTTTCGTGCCCATGATGTCTTCCGTATTCTTAAAAGAAGGCTCGGAGAAACCTACGCCTCTGTTTGACAAAATCAAAAACGGATACGGCAAACTTGTTGCGGGAGTTCTCCGTTTCAAACCGATTGTGCTTATCGTAACTGTTGTGCTTCTTGTTGTCAGTGTGTGGGCATCTCTTTCCAAAGGTTTTACCTTCATGGATATGGATATGGAAATCGATCAGATTTCAATGAGTGTCGGAAACCTCGACGACCAGGAAATGACGGAAGAACAGCTCATGGATATGTGTGACAAAGTAACCGAGAGAATTATCGGAATCGAAGGTATCGAAACCATCGGTGTTATGACCGGAGGCGGTTCGACATTAAGTCTTCTCGGCGGAAGCGAAGGAGCCACATATTATATTCTTCTTAATGAGAATACCAAGAGATCCACCAAAGAAATATCTGACGAAATCATCGCCAAAACCATGGATCTTGAATGTAAAGTAGACATTACCACGGCATCGGCCGATTACACATCGCTTCTCGGTTCGGGACTTACGATTCAGGTTAAGGGACGTGACCTTGACAAGATTAAGGAAATCGCATCACAGGTTGCCGAGATTACCGCCGCAACCGAAGGATGTATCAATGTCAGCGACGGTATGGACGATACGACTCCGACGCTTGTAATTCATGTTGATAAGGAGAAAGCAATGGAATACAAGCTTACTACTGCCCAGGTGTTCCAGCTTATCTATGCGAGAATGGCCGATACGAATGCGGCAACGGAACTTTCAACCGATACCAAGGATATGTCGGTTTATATCCGTGATGAAGATCAGCTTGAAACGACAATCATGGATCTTTACAGAATTACTTTCCCTTATACAGATGATAAAGGTAATGAGAAGGAAGTTAAGCTGAATACCCTTGTTTCTTTTGAAACCGGCGAAACACTTAACGTTATTCACAGAAATGCACAGAAGAAGACTATTTCTGTTTCGGCCGGTATTGATGAGAATCACAACGTAACCAAAGTTTCATCGGCACTTAAAAAAGAACTCGATAAGATTGAACTTCCCGAAGGATATTCAATCGAGATGACCGGTGAGGATGAGATGATTTACGATGCGATGGAACAGCTTGTATTAATGCTTATTCTGGCAGTTATATTTATCTACCTCGTAATGGTGGCACAGTTCCAGTCACTGCTTTCGCCGTTCATTATCATGTTTACGATTCCTCTTGCTTTTACCGGCGGTTTCTTCGCACTGTTCTTCACGGGAACGGAAGTCAGCGTTATCGCGATGATCGGTTTCGTCATGCTTGCAGGTATCATCGTAAACAACGGTATCGTTATGGTTGATTACATCAATCAGCTTCGACGCGAGGGAATGGACAAGAAGGAAGCTATTTCGACAGCAGCGGCTTCACGTTTAAGACCTATTCTTATGACTGTACTTACAACCGTTATTTCAATGTCGACCATGGCACTCGGAATCGGCGACGGTTCGGAAATGATGAAGCCTATGGCAATCACCATGATCGGCGGACTTGTATACGGAACAATTCTTACTCTTGTGGTTGTTCCCTGTATCTATGATATGTTTAATTCGAACAAGAGCATGGTTGAGGAGGAATTATAATGCCGGACTTTAGTTTTGCATCACTGTCCGATCCGGGGTTTTTATGCGAGCTCGACAGACCGCCCGTCAAAGTACGGGCGATGTACGATGCCGTGGTTACGATGGTTAACGAAGACTGCGACATCAATTCGATAAAGGTAAGCGATATTACTTTTAAGGCGGGAATCGGCAAAGGCACGGCCTACCAGTATTTTACCAGCAAGGAAGAACTGGTTGTGAAGGCGCTGTTATACAGCATTTACAGTCAGATAATCTCGGTAAAAGATGCAGTGGCTGAGGTTGACGAATTCAAGAACAAGTTTATGTATCTTCTGGATTATATTCACGATAACAGACAGAACATCAAGACTTACCTTGCGCTTGTCAGAATAATCAGCGGAAGCGTTGATATTTCGTCGGTATATCGCACCGAGTACGGCAAAATCAAGGATCCGAGAAAAGAGTATTTTGAGAATCTGATTAAATGGTTTCTTGCTTTTGCGGACGAGGAGAATCTGCTGAAAGAAGAACGCTTTGAATTCCGAAGCGCCGCGCTCATGGCTCACATCATTGAATTCATTACGTTTATCTACAGTGCGAATGAGAATCTGTACGAAGAAGTCAAGGAATTTGTATACCGCGGATTCATCAATGAATTGAATTAGTTCCGCGGCAGATAATTCTTTTACCAATATTAAGTACGAAAGTCAAAGAACATGCGAAGCAATAATTATAGTGACAATATTGCTTCGCATGTGTTATTATTTTATAGAAATTTAATAATTTGCCGGGAAGCCGGTCAGTTCGAAAGCGAGGGTATTCATAATGGGTAAGATTAAATTGTTTACCGACAGTACCAGTGATTTATCAAAAGAACTTATTGAGAAATACGATATTCAGATTATTCCTCTTTACATTACCATGGATGAGAAGAGTTATAAGGACAGAATCGACGTCACTTCCGAGGAAATTATCAAGTGGTGCAACGATAACAAGACGACTCCGAAAACTTCGGCAGTCGGAATTGAAGATACGGTTGAATTGCTTCGTCCTTTCGTTGAGGAAGGCGATGACATTATCTACATCGGTATTTCCGAAGATATGTCAACAACCTGCAATGTCGTTCGTCTCGCAGCAAGCGAGCTTGATTATGACAGGGTATTCGTTATCAATTCCATGAGTCTTTCAACCGGAATCGGTCTTCAGGTTTTGCGTGCGGCCGATATGATTGAGGAAGGCAGGACCGCTGAGGAGATTTACGAGAGAATTAACGATACCAGAACGGACATTAAGGCTTCGTTTGTGGTTGATACACTTACATTCCTTGCAAGAGGCGGAAGATGTTCATCCGCATCGGCACTTGTCGCCAATACACTTCAGATTCATCCGAGAATCGAAGTTAACATGGGTAAGATGGGCGTAGGTGAGAAATACCGTGGCAAAATGAGCAAAGTACTTCTCAAGTATGCGCAGGAAATGGAAGCCGATCTTCTCAAAGCGGACAAGAAGCGTGTTTTCATCACACATTCTCCGATTTCCAGGGAACTCGCTCAGCCGATAGTGGATTATGTTAAAAGTCTGAATTACTTTGACGAAGTAATCGAAACAGATGCCGGCGGAGTTGTTACAAGCCATTGCGGCGAATCCACACTCGGCGTTCTTTTCTATGCAAAATAGGAGTTTCATAGCGTATTTTTACCTTTTATAAAAATAGTATTTTGAATTTGCGCCGAGAAGTGTTATTATCATAGAGGTAGCATACTATTTTTGTCAGAAAAGGAGAAAAAATGGACGGAAATAATTTTAACAACAACAACGGATTCGATCAGAACTCCAACACAAACTATGGATACACCCCGGATCAGAACGCAGGCACGAACTACGGATACACTCCGGATCAGAACGCAGGCACGAACTACGGATACACTCCGGATCAGAATGCAGGTATGAATACCGGATATACTCCGGATCAGAATGCATATTCTTCCCCGACGTACAATTACAATACTGCATCGGTTTCGGAGAAATCAGGCGGCAACGGTCTTGCAATCGCATCGCTTATTTGCGGTATTGCTGCAACTGTATTATTCTGCGTTCCCTGTATTTACATGCTTATGCCTTTATCGGGAATAGCAGGAATAGTTCTTGGTATAATCGGATTAAAGAAAGGTCAGAATAAGGGAATGTGTATCGCCGGAATTATTTGCGGCGGACTTGGAGCATTGTTATCAAGCGGATATTTTCTTTTTAGTGTTGTTTTTGCTGTAGGAAAAGAAGTGAACAGTTTCAAGTTTTAATGTGAGGGGTTTTTAAAAGGAGGTTTTGCAAAATGGACGGAAACAATTTCAACAATAACAATGGTTTTAATAACAATAACGGTTTTAACAATAATCAGGGAGCAAATTACGGTTACGATCCCAACGCGAGCATGAATGCAGGTTACGACCCCAACGCAAATATGAATTACAACGCTGCTCCCGCTCCCGACTATACGGCTTATTCGGCTACTACACCCGTAGCAAAGACGAGTACAGCAGGTAAGGTTTGCTCAATCATCGGATTTATTGCCGGTCTTGCAGCATTTGTCTTAGGTGTATGTCCCTGTACATATGTCGTTGGACCTTTCCTTGGTCTTGTAGCTGTTGTTTGCAGCATTATCGGCCTTGCCAAGGGCGGTAAAAAAGTTTTTGCGATTGTCGGACTTATCGGTGGCGGAGTCGGCCTTTTAGTAAGTGTAATCTGGTATGTTGTAGGAATCAGTCAGGTATACGACGAATCAAGCACTTACAATCAGTTTATGAACAGTCTGCATTAATAATTTTTATACTTTAGGTATTCAGACCTCCCCGGGCAGAGTAATCTGCCCGGGGAGTTTTTTTGTTCACACGAGTTGCTTAGCCGGACTTGATAAAAATACCTCATTGGAATAAAATAATATATTGGGGTGTTGTATATAATATGACGCCTCGAAGAAGAAATCACTCTTATCAAAGGCTTGGGATTTATGGGCAGAATTTTCTATTTGATGGGTAAAAGCTCAACCGGTAAGGATACCGTGTTTAAAAGACTTTTAGCCGACGGAGAACTTAATCTTTCGACCATCGTTACCTATACCACCCGTCCGATTCGCGAAGGCGAAGAAGAAGGGCGGGAATATCATTTTATCGACGATGCGAAAGTGGACGAACTGGAGCGCGCCGGGAAGATTGTCGAATTGCGTGCCTACAATACGGTTCACGGAATTTGGAAATATATGACGGTTGATGACGGGCAGATTAATCTTTCGGAGAGAAGTTTTCTTGTCATCGGAACCCCGGAAGCATATATAAATGTCGCTGCCCACTTTGGAAAAAGCGCAATTGTGCCGATTATGTTAGTATTGGATGACGGTGAAAGACTTTCGAGAGCTCTGGCAAGAGAGCGTGCTCAGGCGAATCCGAAATACGAGGAACTTTGCCGTCGGTTTCTTGCCGATGCCAAAGATTTCAGCGAAGAAAATCTTGCACCGATAGAAGGCGGAAGAACTTTTGAGAACATAGAACTTGATACCTGCGTATCGGAAGTTAAGGGGTATATCAAAAGCCTTCTCTGACAAAGGGGTGAATGTATGGATATAAAAGTCAACAACATACAGCAGGCGCAGCCGGTGGAGAATACTGTCAGACCTGAAAGCGGAGACAATGCTTTTAAGTTTGCCCTTGCGAGCAACATCGAAGAAGCCGGTCTCGCGGAGCGGCTTCAGGGCATGATGGAAGAAATCACCATGCAGGGTGATAAAATCAAGAAGAAGATGGATATTCGCGACATGAAGCATTACCGGTCGCTTATCAAAGATTTCATGAATGAGGTTGTCAACAGATCGCACAAGTTCTCACGTGAGAATTTCCTGGATAAAAGAGGCAGGCACAGAGTCTACGGAATAATCAGACAGGTTGACGATGCGCTTGACGAACTTGCCAAAGAGTTAATCAAGGAAGAAAAAGACAGCCTTTCGATTCTGGGGAGAATCGATGAAATCAGGGGACTGTTACTTGATATTTTTATGTAGACTTTATAATAAGGAAGGGTTACTATGCCGGGATTTAATGACATTATCGGACAGGAGAAAATCAAAGAATATTTTACCAAAGCAATTGAAACGGGCAATGTTTCGCATGCCTACCTGATAGACGGAGAAATCCGTTCGGGAAAGGAGTATGTTGCCAGAGTATTCGCACAGGCGCTTTTGTGTACGGGTGAGGGGGCAAGACCGTGCGAGGTCTGCCATTCGTGTCTTCAGGCGACTACGGACAATCATCCCGATATCAAGTACATCTCTCACGAGAAACCGAATTCCATCGGTGTAAAAGATGTACGTGAGCAGATAAACGATGATATCGTAATCAAGCCGTATCAGAGCCCGTACAAGATTTATATCATGAACGAAGCGGAGAAAATGACGGCCGAGGCGCAGAACGCACTTCTTAAAACGCTCGAGGAACCGCCCGAATATGCGGTTATTCTGCTTCTTACGACGTCTCTCGAAGCCATGCTTCCGACAATACGTTCAAGATGCGTGACGCTGAGCATGAAACCGGTCGATGACGAAGTTCTCAAGGATTTCCTTATGAAAGAACTTCAGATTCCCGATTACAAGGCGGATATAAGCATTGCGTTTGCAAGAGGAAACTTAGGCCGTGCGAAGATGCTCGTTACAAGTGAGGATTTCGACAAAATCAGAAACGATGCCGTTACTCTTTTAAAATGCATCGATGAAATGGAGATAAACGAAATCCTGGTCGCAATCAAGAAGATTAAGGATTACAAATTCGATATCGACGATTATCTCGACATCATTCTCATCTGGTACCGCGACGTTCTCATGTTCAAGGCGACAAATGATCTAAACGGGTTGATTTTTAAGCAGGAAATACAGTATAATAAGAAAGTGGCCAAGAAAACTTCCTACGAAGGAATCGAGCTTATCGTCGATGCGCTCGAGAAGGCCAAGAGTCGTCTTAAGGCGAACGTAAGTTATGACCTTACGATGGAACTGCTCCTTCTTGTAATCAAGGAGAATCAGTAAAAGAAATTTAATTAAGGATAAGGATAAATGGTTAAAGTAATAAGTGTCCGGTTCAAAATGGCCGGCAAAGTATATTTTTTCGACCCTCTCGACTTTGATGTTAAGAAAGGTCAGCATGTTGTCGTTGAAACGGCCCGTGGCGTTGAGTACGGACTTGTAGCCGGAGACATCAGCGAAATCGACGAGGAGAAACTTGTGTCTCCATTAAAGCCGATAATCAGAATCGCAACTCCGGAAGACGATGCACATGATGCGGAGAATCAGCTTAAAAAAGAAGAGGCTTTTAAAATCTGCCTCGAGAAAATCAAAAAACACGGCCTCGAGATGAAACTTGTCGATGCCGAGTATACATTCGATAACAATAAGGTTCTTTTCTATTTTACCGCAGACGGAAGAATTGATTTCCGTGAACTGGTTAAAGACCTGGCGGCTGTTTTCAAGACAAGAATCGAGCTTCGCCAGATCGGAGTCCGTGACGAAATCAAGATGATGGGCGGAATCGGTGTCTGCGGAAGAGTGCTCTGCTGCCACAGTTATCTGTCGGAATTTGTTCCGGTATCGATTAAGATGGCCAAAGAACAGAATCTTTCCCTTAATCCGACGAAGATTTCCGGTGTCTGCGGCAGACTTATGTGCTGCTTAAAGAACGAAGAAGAGACTTACGAGGATCTGAACAGACGTCTTCCCGGTGTCGGCGATTACGTAACAGCCGATGACGGTTACAGAGGAGAAGTTCATTCGGTCAACGTTCTTCGTCAAAAAGTCAAAGTCATCGTTGACATGGGCGACGAGAAGGAAATCAAGGAATATAACGCCGATCAGCTTCATTTCAAGAAGATGTATCACAAGGACAAATCGAATCTTACGGCGGAAGAGCTTGCCGAGCTTGAACTTTTAGAGAAGCAGGAGCTCGAAGACAAGCGCAATAAGGAAGAGAATTCCCGCGGACCGGCTCCGGTTAAGAATCCTTCCGTGGTTAAAAATGCTCTTGAAAACCATATCGCAAATCTCGAAAGCGGAAACGATGAGAGCAGTTTCTCGGCGAAGGGCAACCGCGACAAGAAGAAAGAGAATCATTCCGGTCGAAACAACAGGAACAGAAACCAGTTCCGTGACGGCAGAAATCACGCAGACGGAGAGAATAAAGGCAAAGGCGATAACCGCAATGACGTTTCGAACAGAAACCGTGGCGAGAATCGTGCTGAGAACGAGAACAAAAACCGTAACAACAACCGCGGTGAGAACGGCGGACAGGGCGAGAATGCGGGAGACGGTGCAAGAAACAACCGTCCGAGACATCATCGTCACAACAGAGGTAAAAGTGGCGGAAATGGAAACAGCGAGCAGTCTTCTTAAGGACGGAGAGCGTATAGATTCGCTTCAGCGGAACGGCTATGACATTATTCAGAATCCCGGGCTTTTCTGTTTCGGCATGGATGCGGTTCTTTTATCCGGATTCGCTAAGGTTAAGCCGGGCGAGAAAGTGCTGGACATAGGAACCGGCACCGGAGTAATTCCGATTCTCCTCGAAGCGAAAACAGAAGCCGGACATTTAACCGGTCTGGAGATTCAGCCGGAATGCGCAGACATGGCGCGCCGAAGTGTTACGCTCAACGGCCTCGACGACAAAATTGATATAGTAACAGGTGACATTAAAGAAGCAGATAAGTATTTCAAGGCTGCTTCTTTTGATGTGTGCACGACGAATCCGCCGTACATGATAGATGAGCACGGACTCAAAAATCCCGATGCGCCGATGGCGATTGCCAGACATGAAGTTCTTTGCAATCTCGAGGATATCATTTCGAACGCATCGAGAGTATTATGTCCCGGCGGCCGGTTTTACATGGTGCACAGGCCGTTTCGTCTGCCCGAGATAATGGCGACGATGGCGAAGTACAAACTTGAGCCGAAGCGGATGCGTCTTGTGTATCCGTACGTCGACCGCGAGCCGAACATGGTTTTAATCGAAGGCCTCAAAGGCGGCCGCGCGAGCATGAGCGTGGAAGCCCCGCTTATCGTATACAAAGCGGTCGGGGAATATACCGACGAAGTCCGCGAAATTTACGGATAATTTTTCTGCGATAGATGAAGGAAGGGAGGATTTAAAATGGAAGAAGGCATGCTTTTTTTATGTGCAACACCGATAGGCAATCTTGATGACATGACTTTCAGGGTTCTGGAGACCTTAAAAGAAGCTGATGTGATCGCCGCAGAGGATACGAGAAACACCATCAAGCTTCTGAACCGTTTTGAAATAAACACTCCCATGACAAGTTATCATGAGTACAACAAGGTCGAGAAAGCGTACACTCTTATCGAGCAGATGAAGAAAGGTGCGAAGGTTGCTCTCGTGACCGATGCGGGAACGCCGGCAATTTCCGATCCCGGCGAAGTTCTGGTGAGCATGTGTCTGAAAGAAGGGATTAAAGTGACTTCGCTTCCGGGTGCGTGCGCATGCATAACGGCGCTTACGCTTTCCGGGCTTTCAACGAGGCGGTTTTGCTTCGAAGGTTTTCTCCCTTCGGATAAAAAAGAACGTCAGTATGTGCTTGAAGCTTTGAAAACCGAAGAGCGTACGACGATCCTCTACGAAGCACCTCATCACCTTAAAAAAACACTTGCCGAACTGTCGGAAGCCCTCGGCAGCAGGAAGATTACAATCTGCCGCGAGCTTACCAAAAAATTCGAGACGGTTATGCCGACCGATCTGTGCGCAGCGGTAGATTATTACGAAGCAAACGAGCCGAAGGGTGAGTATGTACTTGTTCTCGAAGGCCGTCCCAGGGAAGAGCTCGAGGCCGAGACTCACGCGAAATGGGAAGAGATGAGCATCGAAGAGCACATGGCCGTCTACGAAAGTAAAGGAATCGATCGCAAGGAAGCCATGAAAATGGTCGCCAAAGACCGCGGTGTTTCGAAGCGGGAAATCTATTCCGCACTGTGTGCCGAGCAGTAAAAATGTGATTAATTTAAGAACTTTATAAATTTTAATCAGAGTAGTTGACAAAGCATATATGTAACTATATTATAAGTTACGAAGTCGGGAAGATAATCCCGAATACTTATCAGTCTTTTAAGGAGAATGGTCATGTTAGAGAAGATTATTTCTATTATTACGGAGCAGTTAAATCTTGAAGGAACAGAGATTAATGAAGATACATCATTAAGAGATGACCTCGGAGCCGATTCACTTGATTTGTTCGAAGTGGTTATGGCATTTGAGGAGGAATTCGGAATCGAAATATCCCAGGAAAGTCTTGATGAAATTGATACAGTCGGAGACGTTTTGGAATATATCAAGAAGAATGGCATTGAATAAGGTTTAGAAATTGATAATTTGACAAACCCTTTTGCCGTAAGGCAGAAGGGTTGTTTTGTTAAAAGAGTAAGATGAAGCGGCAGAATGCTTTCAAAAGCTTCCGAAGTGCTTCGGATTACCCGCAAAAGGGAGTTTTATATGGTCAAAAAGAATTTGCTTCGTGCGGTTGCTCTTTCGACTGCCGTAGTTATGGTTGCAGGTGCAACGGGTTGTCAAAAAGAGGAAGAAAACACTTCAGAAGAAAGTACGGAAGAAGTCGCCGAAAGTTCTTCCGAAGAGCCGGAAATTTCCACAACGGAAGAATCTTCCGCGGAGGAAGTTACGGATTCGAATCTTCCGGCAGCCATTGCGAATAAATATGTTGCCGATACGGAAGATCATACAAGTTTTTTATACAGACAATACAGTGACAGCAGTTACGAAACAGAAGGTCTTTTCGGAGAATTCGGTTATGTGAACGGTCCGACTCACAGTAAGATTATGATGATGTATTTCGACGGAACCGTAGTCGAATATTGTTCCGATGACGGTTTCGGTCCGCTTTACCTGGGAGATAACGGCCGTATTTTTTCACAGGAACGTGATGCCGACGGTTCCGATCATGTGTACAGAATGACATGGGACGGTACGAATAAGAAGATTTATCCTTCATTAACAGGTATTCTTTCACATTGCGGAGACGGATTTATCTGTAAGGACGACGCATTCGGTCTTTCGTATTTCAATCCGGATACGGAGAATTCGGTTTCGTTCTCAAATAACGGACAGTTATTAAGCTGCGACGGAGATAAGTGCTACTATTACGAAACCGATTTCGAAGGTGTTGTCAAAGTAAAGATGTGTGAAGAAGCCGGTTTGGGTATTACCGAACTCGGAACGGTTACTTTAGAGGAATTAGGCAATGAACTCGGTGGATTTGATAAAAATTTTGAATCTGACGCAATTTATCCGGTTTGTTCCGCACTTACATCGAAATATCTCGTAACGCTTATAGGTTATTATGCCGGAACAGGACATTTCTTCCAGGAGGCTGCGATTGTGGTATTTCCGCTCGACGGTTCGGGCGAAATGATTTATCCGTTCTTTGGTGGAGAGAGTGATACGTTTATCTGCAAAGAGACAGCCGACGGAATCGGTGTGTATACCACGAACTATGAAGGCGAGACACATTGTCTGACTATCGTGGGTAATCCCGGAGATGTTTCGGATTCCTGCTATTATATTAAGCCGGGAGAGTGTACATATGACAGTGACAGCGGTAATATATATTTGTACCCTGACAATTCCGGTGTGAGATATACGCTGGTTGAGAAGAGCGAATATGAACAGTTCCTCGGATTGACCGACTGTGACTGGGAGAATACCAGTTTTACGGTTTCGAATATTGACTATGCCGACGGAAGGGTAATTTTTACCACGACGAGAGGAATCAGAAATTACGAAGGCGACATTGGCTGGAGATACAGTTTCACAAGGCAGGAGACGACAGAGTTCTGCAAGAATTTAAAGACCGGCAAACTTACAATGCTGAATCAGTTCGGTCCGGCAGTAGAGTAGATTATTTTACCCGTATTTCTTTTACAATGGATAAAAGGAGGATTAAATGCAGAAGACAGGTTTTGACAATGACAAATATCTGAAAGAGCAGTCCGCGAAAATTAAGGAAAGAATCGATGCTTTCGGCGGAAAGCTTTATCTTGAGTTCGGCGGCAAACTTTTCGACGATTATCATGCCTCGAGAGTTTTACCGGGATTCAAGCCCGATTCCAAAATCAACATGCTTGCGACGTTGAAAGATCAGGCTGAGATTGTTATAGCAATCAGCGCGGCCGATATTGAGAAGAACAAGGTTCGTTCCGATCTCGGTATCACATATGATGTTGATGTTTTGCGACTCATCGACGCGTTCAGAGGTTACGGACTTTACGTGGGAAGCGTTGTGCTTACACAGTATGCCGGACAGCCTTCCGCAACCGCATATCAGAAGAAGCTGGAGTCTCTCGGAATGAGAGTTTACCGTCATTATCCGATTCCCGGATATCCTTCGAATATTCCTTTCATCGTAAGTGACGAAGGTTACGGCAAGAATGATTACATCGAAACTTCACGTTCGCTTGTTGTCGTTACGGCACCGGGCCCCGGTTCGGGCAAAATGGCTACCTGTCTTTCACAGCTCTACCATGATTACAAGCGCGGCATCAAGGCCGGATATGCGAAGTACGAGACTTTCCCGATTTGGAATCTTCCGCTTAATCATCCCGTCAATCTTGCGTATGAAGCCGCAACCGCAGACTTAAACGACGTCAACATGATTGACCCGTTCCACCTCGAAGCTTACGGTGTTACAACCGTTAACTATAACCGTGACGTGGAGATTTTCCCGGTTCTTAATGCAATGTTTGAGAAGATTATGGGCGAATCGCCTTACAAGTCACCTACGGATATGGGCGTTAACATGGCCGGTATGGCAATTATCGACGAGGATGTTGTCAAAAATGCCGCCAAGGCCGAGATTATCAGACGTTATTACAATACGCTCTGCCAGAAGCGTCTCGGAAACGCAGACGAGAATCAGATTCTTAAACTTGAGCTTTTAATGAAGCAGGCAGGAATCACTCCCGATTTCAGACCGGTTATCAGCGCAGCCAAAGTGAAGGCGGAAGCAACAGGCGAACCCGCCACAGCCATTGAATTGCCGGACGGTCGTATTGTTACGGGTAAAACAAGTGAGCTCCTCGGCGCAACGAGTGCCATGCTTTTAAATGCACTTAAGGCACTTGCCGGAATCGACGATGATGTTGAGCTGATTTCTCCTGCGACAATCGGACCTATCCAGGATTTGAAGGTTAAGCATCTCGGCAACAGAAACCCGAGACTTCATACGGACGAAGTTCTTATAGCGCTTTCCATTTGTGCATCAACCGACGAGAGAGCAAAGCGTGCGATGGAGCAGTTGCAGCATCTGCGCGGTTCGGAAGCACATTCAAGCGTAATCCTCGCTCAGGTCGACAAGAATACGCTTCGTAAGCTCGGAATCAATCTCACCTGCGAGCCCGATTACCAGACCAAGAAGCTTTATCACAAATAATGATTGGAATTTGTTTTTTCCATTAAGAATTTAAATATTGTGAATATAAGAATAAAAGCCACAAACCGATTTCCGGGTTGTGGCTTTTGCTGTTTCGAAGATTTGTACAGCTTTATCTGTATCCGATTTCTTTAAGGATCCGGTCTAAAAGATTTGCGTTCTTAAGCGAGAATTCTTCGGTAATATGCGGTGTTTCTTCGCCAAGAATGCTTCGTGAGAGGTTCTCTGCTTCAAGCGCGTAGTTATGTGTCGTATCAACACTTCTTTCGATTATCCGGCCGTCGGAGCAGATCGTATATTTAAGCGTTCCTTCCTGATTGTATTCGACATCCGATTTGATATATCCTCTCGTTCCGTTTATGTAGAGGCGGTCAAATCTTGCATTGCTGTCGTCTCCGAGAATCATTCCCACATCAAAAGAAGCACGTACTCCGTTTTCGAATCTGATGATGGCGGCAGTCTGGAAATCTACGCCGCGGTCCGAAAATTCTGCAATTGCTTTGACGTCTTTCGGGGCGGAATCAATCAGCGTAAGGAACATCGTGGTACAGTAGCAGCCGAGATCGTAAGCCGCGCCGCCGCCCATTTCCTTATACAGACGGACGTCTTCCCTGTAGCCCTGTGTTACAAATGCCGATTCGATGTAGCGGATGTCACCGATTATGCCGCTTCGTAAATCTTTTACCAGGGAAGCGATGTATTCGCTGTGAAGATATGCATAGGCCTCCATTAAGATTACGTTGTTCTCTTTGGCCGTGCGGAACATTTCGCGCGCCTCGTCTTCGGTGAGCGCGAGCGGTTTCTCGCAGAGAACGTGTTTGCCGGCTTTGAGGGCTTTTATAACCCACTCGTAATGAAGATGGTTCGGAAGCGGAATGTAGACCGCATTTACGAGCGGATCTTCCAAAAGTTTCTCATATCCGACATATCCTTTTTCGAAGCCGAATTCCTTTTTATAAGCTTCGACCTTTTCTTCGTTTCTTCCGGCGATAGCGTAGAGCTCGCATGAAGGCGCCTTAAGCATACCCGGAATTGTGCAGTTTTTAGCTATTCGTGCCGTTGAAAGCACACCCCATCTGATTTTCATATAAACCTCCTCTTTTCGGCCGACTCCGACCGGGAAATATCACTTTTATAGTACAACTTTGCGCGCGGGAAATATATATATTTTTACGGATAAGAATATAATAAACAGTGCACTTTTGTCTTTCGGGTAAAAGATTAGTAGAGAAACATTCTATTGTTAAAAAATTGACAAAAAGTAAATTTCGTAATATTATATCGCTTGTATGAGCCGGTTTGACCGGTGTGTACAAGCAAAATATGCAGAAAAGAGGATACTTTAATGGATGAATTTAACGAAACATCCGTGGGAACGGACGCAGAGAACCCGATTCCCGGGACAATTGACACTCTGACGGAAGCAAAGCCCGTCGATGTCTGCGATGATGAGCCGAAGACAAAACGCGCTTATTTCGCAAAAATGGGCTGGAGATATGCGCTCGGACTCGGACTTATCATTGTTGCACAGCTTTTCATGTCAATAATTCTTTTGATAATCGGAAACGTGAATCCCGGATTTGCCGGATTTCTTGAGAAAAATGCCTGGATTAATTATCTTCAGATTATCATTCCGGTTGATTTATTCGGACTTCCGCTGATTTACCTGATTTCGAAAAGTGTCGATAAAGTCGAAATCGAGAAAAAGAAACTTAAAGTCGGAACAGTTATTTTACTGATTCTTGTAGCATACGGCGTAGTTTTAGTCGGTAACCTCATCGGACAGGTTGTTCATGCGGCTGTCGTTCTGCCTTTTGGAATCAATCCTTTGGAGACGAACGTTCTCGGAAATCTCCTTACCGGCGACACTTCCGCAGCCTACATTATCTGGGGCTTCATTGCAGCCGGAATCGGTGCACCGATTGTCGAGGAGCTGATTTTCAGAAAAATTTTAATCGACAGAACGATGAAATACGGAGTTGCGCCTGCAATTCTTCTTTCTTCACTTCTGTTCGGACTGTATCACGGAAACTTTAATCAGTTCTTTTATGCGTTCTTTTTAGGCGTTCTTTTCGCGTATGTTTACGCATACACGGGAAATGTTATATATACAATCATTCTTCACATGGCTGTTAACATGTATTCAAGCGGCCTCGTCGTAGCGGTTACGGCGTTCCAGGATCCCGCAATCAGCGAGACAATTAATACTGCGGTTTCGAATTTCAGCCAGACGAGGGATGTGAATGCTTACATGGAAGCAATTAACAACATTCTTTCAACCAATCCGGGCGGAATGGTTGCATATCTTGCATACGATGCGGTTGTTATCTTCATGCTTCTTTTGGAGATTGCCGGAATTATTGTTATTCTTTGCAACATCCGCAAAGCATGGAGACTTCGCAAGACAATGAATCTCGGTCACGGCGGCAGAAAGGCAGCTGTATTCAACTGGGGTTCAATCCTTGCAATTCTTATCTGCCTCGGACTTTTCTTTTTCACTTATGTCGGAATTATTCTTTCGGCCCTTTTCCCGGCAGCGCCATAGAGAATGAAGTATCGGTAAAAGAAATATTAATAAACATAGAAAAGACAGACGGTATGTCACGACCGTCTGTCTTTTTTATTCCCGGGAATGAAAAGAAGAAACCCGGGGGATGTGCGAACGGAGAATCCGTCCGTCCATAATATATGGAGAGTAATAAGGAAAGTGTGGAGGACATCCCTTTAATTACCGTTGTAAAAATG
>JAKSSB010000035.1 GCA_024403285.1 Lachnospiraceae bacterium
TATCACGTGCTTCGCGAAACACTGAGAAGCAATTTCTACGAGCCGGTTTCCGACATCCCGGTTAAAGAGAGACATTCAATATTCGTAACTCAGGGAAATTATCCGATTAAAGGACTTCATATTCTTCTCGAGGCGCTTCCGAAAGTTGCGGAAGAATTCCCCGACTTGAAAGTTTATGTTGCCGGAGACATCATAACCGGGCAGCAGTCTTTGAAACGAAGAATTCTGATTTCCTCATACGGCAAATATATTAAGAGCCTTATTAAGAAAGGCGGACTTAAGGAGAATATCGTTTTTACCGGAAACATCACCGGTGAGGAGGTTAAAAAATACCTCCTTAAATCGGAAGTTTTCTGTATGCCTTCGATGATGGAGAACTCGCCGAATTCGCTCGGCGAAGCGATGCTTCTAAAAACCCCCGTCATCGCCTCACGCGTCGGCGGAGTGCCCGACATGATCGAAGACCGTAAGGAAGGAATACTCTACGAAGCCTGCGATGCCGCATCGCTTGCGGATGAACTTATAAATCTTTTACGCGCAACGGATTCCGACTCCGCCGAACTTAAGGAAATGATTGAATGCGCCTACAAACGTGCACTTATAAACCATGACGGAGCCGCCAATTTCAACGCAATGCTCGACATATACGGAGAGATTTGCAAATGAAAGTAACCTTTGTTTCGAACTACATAAATCATCATCAGATTCCGGTTTCCGACGTTTTGTACCGTAAACTCGGAGACGATTACCGCTTCATCGAGACGGAGCCGATGGCGAGAGAACGTGTGAATATGGGGTGGAATTCGGACACCTCAAAGATTCCGTATGTCCTTCGCTACTTCGAGAAGGAAGAACTCTGTCGCGGCCTCATCGCAGACAGCGACATCGTAATATTCGGCGGCGTCGATGATGAGAAATATATCACTGACAGAATCAAATCGGGTAAGTCTGTTATCCGCTATTCGGAGCGCCTCTACAAGGAAGGACAGTGGAAAGCTGTTTCACCGCGCGGCCTTTTGAAGAAATACAAAGACCACACTTCGAACAACAAACGTGATGTTTATCTTCTATGTTCGGGAGCCTACGTTGCCGATGATTTCAACATTGTGAAGGCCTATCCCGGTAAAAGATTCAAGTGGGGATATTTCCCGGAATTTATAGAAAACGACGGTAAAAAAGAAAAAGAAGACGACTGTGTGAACATTCTCTGGGCGGGACGATTTCTTGACTGGAAAAATCCTTTTACCCCGATTGATGTGGCCCGGAAATTGAAAGAAGAGAATGTTAATTTTCGCATCACGATGGTCGGAGACGGCGAGTGCAGGGAGGATGTCGAGGAAGAAGTTGCAGAGGAAGGTCTTAAGGATTACTTCGATTTCCCGGGAAGCATGTCACCGAACGAAGTCAGAGTCAGAATGATGGAAGCGGATATTTATCTTTTTACCAGCAACTATTACGAGGGATGGGGCGCGGTGCTTAACGAGGCGATGAACTCAAGATGCGCGGTTATCGCAAGCTACGCCGCAGGTGCGACACCGTTCCTTATGAAACACGGATACAACGGATTTATATACAAAGAAAGTTCTTCGAATTCGGAGATCGCGGAGTATGCGCTCAAGCTTTGCAGGGATGCCGGTCTTCGCCGGAAATTCGGCGACAATGCATACGAAACAATTGCGAAAACATGGAATCCGGAGAATGCGGCAAACTGCCTTTACGAATTCATGGTGAATCTGACCGAGGGTAAAGTCACATATCAAAAAGACGGTCCCATGAGTGAAGCAAAGGTTATAAGACAGCGCAAAATGTACAAATATCTTATGGAGAATGCAGACGGATGTCAGAACTGATTTCGGTGGTTATCCCCGTATACAACAGTGCAAATTTCATAGACAGATGCCTAAGCTCGGTTCTTTGTCAGACATATACGAATCTTGAAATCATTCTTGTCGACGACGGTTCGAAAGACGATTCTTTGAAACTCTGCGAAGAGTATGCGAAGAAAGATTCAAGAGTCAAAGTGCTGCATAAAGAAAACGGCGGTTCTTCAACGGCAAGAAACATGGGAATCCGTGCAACAAGCGGATCTTTTATCGGATTTATCGACAGCGACGATTACATCGAACCGGACATGTACGAATCACTTATGAAGGTGTATGAGAAACATCCCGATGCGGTGATGGCGCAGATGCAGAGCGTCAATGTTTCCGACGGGGGAGAACGTGTTTCCGGGCCGTTTAAGGATTCGGGGGAAATCGTATTCTTAAGCACTCATGAGATGCTGCGTCAGCTTCTTACGCATGTCGGCGATTCATCGTTTTGTACGAAATTAATCCGTGCCGATTACATGAAGAAATTTGAATTCCCCGAGGGCAGACTGAACGAGGATTTCAGACTTTTAATCGAAATGCTCCCCGGGATAAACGGTGTTTATTCTTACGAGAAAATAGGTTATAATATAGTGTTACGTGACGGAAGCAATTCCAGAAACGTTTTTAAACCTTTGTTTTACAATTCGCTTATCGAGAACAGTGATTTTGCCTATGAAATGTGCATGCGCGATTATCCGGATCTGTCCGTTGAAGCGAAGCGTTTTTGGCTTTTCCAAAGGCTTGATTTCCTGCTCCACATTCCGGTGGGCGAGATGAAAAAGAACGAGGTCTGTCGAAGCATTTTGAAAGACCTTAAGGAAAACCGCGAAGAGATTAAAACGAATCCGATTTTTTCAAAGAAGGAGAGGCGGAATCTGAAGATACTTGCCACGGTTCCCTATCTCGGTAAAAGAACCCACGCGGTCATTATGTTTTTTAAACGCCTTTTGGGAAAGGCTTAATTTCTGAAGGATATACGGTTTATGAAAGAGAGAATTTACGTCTGTCACACCTTTTACCATGTTTACGTGACACTGCTCAAAGAGCTTGCGCTCCCGGCCGAAATGCACGGTCAGGCAACTTTGGTACTGAGCAGAATGTCGAACAATTTCGGCAGTCTCGGAGAACGGGCGAAGAAGACGGGCTTTTTCGAAGATGTAATAGAATTTGATGAGAAACGTGATACCGAATTCCCCGAGCTTATGAAGCTTAAGGAGGACAAAGGCAGCACGTTTAAAAACATGCTCGCAAGAATTAAATACACGAAGCTTTACGCGAAACTCGAGGAGCCTTTTATCCCCGTGAATTTCAAGGAATACAAAGACATTTACATCTACTGCGATTCCGATCCCGTCGGCGTGTATTTAAACAAAAAGCACATTAAATACCATGCCGTTGAAGACGGACTTAACACGGTCGCAAATATCGACCAGGCGAGATACGAGAACCGCGGCAACTTTAAATTAAAGGCATTCATGTCGAAGAAACTCAATCTGATTTTCGTCTGCAACGGTTACGGAAAGTACTGCAAAGACATGGAAGTCAACGATATTTCGGCAATCAAATATCCGTGCAAATATTATGTCGAAGTCAAAAGAAGCGATTTGACGGCGAGACTTAACGAAGACGATATCGATTTGCTCTTCAGAGTTTTTATTAACGACCTTGACGGACTTAAGAAACGAATCGAAGAGGGTAAAAGATTCGACAGGAAAATCCTTGTGCTCACCGAACCGCTCTGTACGCTTGATGTCCGTGAGAGAATCTTTAAAGATATCGTGGAAGAATACGGAAAAGATGCGCAGATTTTCTTCAAGGTTCATCCGAGGGATTATCTTGATTACGCGACGCTTTTTCCCGAGATTCCCGTTTTCGAGGGCGCAATTCCGATGGAGATGCTCAACTTCTTCCCGGACGTTCATTTCGACAGGTGCATCGGAGTTTTAACGGAGATGAAGGCGATTGCCTTTGCGGACGAGTGCGTCAAACTCGGTCCCGACTTTATGGATAAATACGAAGATCCCAAAATTCACAGACAGAATGAGGGAATTTAACCGGAGGTTTACAACTTGAAAATTTTTAAAAAATTAATGGTCCTTCTGGATGCCAGACAGAAGCGCAGCATGGTCGGCCTGATTTTCTTAATGCTTATCGGCGCCGTTTTCGAAGCTTTTTCCGTGGTCGCTATTATTCCCGTAATCCAGATTATTCTTGTACCGAATGCCATACAGGAAAGCGAAATCATGTGGCAGTTTTACGAGATGTCGCCGTTTACAAATCTGCAGGCTTTCGGCGTGGCGGTAATGATTCTCCTTATTATCGCTTTTGTGTTTAAGAACACATATATTTATTTCGAACAGAAGATTCTGTACAGATTCATTTATTCGAATCAGTTCAGCACATCCGAGCGAATGATGAAGAATTTCATAAAGCGTGATTACGAGTATTTTTTAAATGCCGATACAGCTGTGATTCAGAGAACGATCACTTCGGACGTCAACAACATGTACGCCCTGATATTATCTCTTTTACAGCTCGCGAGCGAAGCTATCGTTTTCGTGACGATTGCAGCCGTTTTGCTTTTTACCGATCCTTTGATGACAGTTTTAATCGCAGTACTTTTGCTTATCACTCTTGCGATTATCAAAGTTGTTCTTAAGCCTCAGATGTACAAAGCCGGCAAGGACAATCAGGACTACTACAGCTCACTTTTCAAATGGATTTCACAGACCATTATGGGCATCAAGGAAGTCAAAATCGGCGGACGTGAGAACTACTTCGTCGATGAATACAACAGATGCGGAAAAGGCTATGTCGGTGCGGTTCAGAAGTATACTCTTTTGAACAATATTCCGAGACTTGTAATCGAGTGTGTCTGCGTAACGGGTATGGTAATTTACTTTATCTATCTTTACCTTTTCGGCTCGAACAACATAGACGTTTTAGCCACGCTTGCCGCATTCGGTTTGGGACTTGCAAGGCTTATGCCGTCGGCCAACAGAATTAACAATCAGCTCAACAACATTGACTATTTCAAGCCTTTCTTTATGGGCGTTTCGGACAATCTTCAGGATGAAATCGATGCGAAGAAAACGGACGTTTCATCGCTTGCGGTACCCGATGAGAAACTGCCGGTAAAAGATAAAATTACGCTTGATAAAATCACTTACAGATATCCGAACACGGAGAAGTATATTTTCAAGGATGCTTCGCTTGAAATTTCGGTCGGTTCGGCAATCGGAATCGTCGGTGTGACGGGCTCCGGAAAGTCGACGATGGTTGATATTCTTTTAGGTCTTTTAAAGATATCGGACGGTCATATTTTCGCTGACGGTGTCGATGTTTTCGAAGGTGACAACTACCGTAAATGGCTCAAGAATGTCGGATACATTCCGCAGACAATTTTCATGCTCGACGACACCATCAGAAAGAATGTGGCTTTCGGTGTTCCCGAAGATGAGATAGACGAAGACAGAGTCTGGGAAGTATTAAAAGAAGCCCAGCTTGACGAATTTGTTAAATCACTTCCCGAAGGACTTGATGCGGGAATCGGTGAGAGAGGTATAAGAATTTCCGGCGGTCAGCGTCAGAGAATCGGTATCGCAAGAGCTCTGTACGACGATCCCGAAGTGCTTGTTCTCGACGAGGCAACATCGGCTCTCGATGACGGAACGGAGAAAGCAATCGTCGATTCAATCAACAGACTTCACGGAAGCAAAACACTTGTTATCGTTGCTCACAGACTTCAGACAATCGAGAAATGCGATGCCGTTTACAGAGTCGAAAACGGTTCGGTAACAAAGGAAAGGTAGAAGATGAAACTGAGTGTAATCGTGCCAGTATACAACATGGTAGCGGACGGAAAACTTAATTTCTGCATGGATTCGCTTGTCGGTCAGACCATCGACGATTATGAGATAATTGCGGTCGACGATGCATCAACGGATGATTCGTACAAAGTATTACAGGAATACGCAAAGAAGTATCCGACGAAAGTCAAAGTAATCAAATCGCCCGAGAACAGAAGACAGGGCGGAGCCAAAAATCTCGGAATGCGTGCGGCGACCGGAGAGTGGCTCGGATTCATTGACAGCGATGACTGGGTAAGCAGCGATTACTATGAGAAGCTTCTTAAGAAGGCCGAAGAAACCGGTGCGGACATAGTAAGCTGCAAATACTGTTTAAAGAGTGAGCATGATTTTGAAATCGGTGAAGTGCCTGTCTGTCACAGCGGGGAATTTACCGGTGTCATGGATTCGGATAAACATGCGGCAGCCCTTCTTCATCCGGGCAGCATGGTAGTCAAGATTTACAAGCGGAGTATCTTTTACGATAACGGATTGTGGTTTCCGGAGCACATGTTCTTCGAAGACAACTGTTTGGGACCGCTTACAATGCTTTACTGTAAGCATTTCGAGTTTGTCGATGAACCGAATTACTATTACTATCAGGTTCCTCAGTCGACAACTCATCATGTATCGCTTGCAAAATGCAATGACAGACTCGATACGATGACATATTTCGTGGACGAGTGCTACAAAAGAGATTTTCTGCCGGAATATCCGGAAGAAATCGAATATAAATTTACCGAGATTTTCTATGTGAACACACTTTTCTCTTACATGAGGGAGATGCCGTTTTTTAAGAGAAGAATAAGTTTTCTGCGTGATTTGCGCGACGGAATCATGGCTTATTATCCGGACTTTGAGAACAATTCGTATTTCATTGAGAATACGGATGACGAGGTCAAGAAATTAACCGCGATGCACTGCCGCTCACCTTTTAAATTCTTCTGGTATTACTCGCTCCTTTGTGCATACAGAAAAATAAGATACGGTCATAAATAAGATTTTGAAACGGAGAAACGAAATGGAAAAATGTTCGATTGTTGTCCCCTGTTACAACGAGGAGGATGCGCTGCCGCTTTTCTACGAGGAAACGCAAAAAGTTGTCGAAACGATGACTGAACTTGAATTTGAATATCTTTTCGTAGATGACGGAAGTAAGGACGGAACAATTAATATCATGAGGGAGCTTTCCGAGAAAGACTCCAATGTTCATTATGTGTCTTTTTCGAGAAACTTCGGTAAGGAAGCCGCAATTTTCGCAGGTCTTCAGAATGCGACGGGCGATTATGTCGTAATCATGGACGCCGATTTGCAGGATCCGCCCGATCTTCTCCCGGAGATGTTTAAGGCTGTCACCGAGGAAGGATACGACTGTGCCGCCACGAGAAGAGTCAACAGAAAAGGCGAGCCGCCGATAAGGTCGCTTTTCGCAAAACTCTTTTACAAAATTATGAACAGAATGGCCAAGGTCGATATGGTTGACGGTGCCAGGGATTTCAGATTCATGAAGCGTACGATGGTTGACGCCATCTGCTCAATCGGAGAGTATAACCGATTCTCGAAAGGTATTTTCGGATGGGTCGGATTCAATACAAAATGGCTCGAATTCAAGAACAGGGAGCGTGTAGCCGGCAAAACAAAATGGAGTTTCTGGTCGCTTTTCAAATACTCCATCGAGGGCATGGTTGCGTTCTCGACGGCACCGCTTTTATGGACATCTTTTATCGGACTGTTCTTCTGCGTTGTGGCTTTCATCGCGCTGGTTGTACTGTTTGTACGTGCGGCACTTTTCGGAGACCCGGTAAGCGGCTGGCCTTCACTTGCCTGCATGATTACGTTCTTTGCCGGACTGCAGCTTTTCTGCATCGGCATCATCGGCGTATATCTTTCGAAGGCTTACCTGGAGATTAAGGGCAGACCTGTTTACATTGTCAGAGAGAAAAAGTAGTTTGGTTTACACAGGGCAGGATTTATGGACAAACTGATTAAAACTTTCAAAAGTAAAAATTACGGATATCCTTTTTTCGCGACGGTCATCTGCGGACTTCTTACGCACATGTATCTTTTCACGAACAAATTTCCGAATGCGGACGCGATGACGAACTTCTGGTTCGATCAGAACATGGTCACCAGCGGCAGATGGTTTTTGGGCATCGCATGTTCGATATCCTCATACTATGATTTGAACTGGATAATCGGCATTCTGTCGATTCTGTTTCTTGCCGTTTCGACAGTTCTTTTATGCGAGTTCTTCGACATCAGGAACAAACTTGCGATGGTTCTTACGGGCTGCATCATCGTGACATTTCCCGCGGTGACGGCCACATTTGCTTACCTCTATACGGCGGACGGTTACATGATCGGATTTGCGCTCGCAATTCTCGCCGCTCTGCTTACGAAGAAGTATAAATGGGGATTTATTCCCGGCGGAGTGTGCCTTGCTTTCAGTATGGGCATCTATCAGGCATATCTTCCCGCAACGATTCTCCTCGGTATGTTCATGATTGTCATCATGGCAGCAGACTCCGAACCGGTAAAAGAAATACTTCTTTTCGCCGGCAGATATTTATCCATGGGAGTAATCGGCGGAATCCTGTATTTCGTGATTCTGAAAATATGTCTTGCACTCCAGGGTAAAGTGCTTGATACATATCAGGGAATCAACAATATGGGCAAGGTCAGTCTTTCGAATCTGCCGAAGATGATTTACAACACTTATTACGATTTTGCGGCCTTCGCACTTAAAGGACGCATATTCTTTAGAGATGGATTTTCACTCGTAATTGTGGTATTATTAGGGGTGGTGGTTTTATCGGCGCTTGTATATGCGGCCGTTAAATCAAAAGCTTACACGAAGTGGTATTTTTACCTGATTGTTGTTGCAATTGCGCTACTTCTTCCGCCCGCAACGAATATCATTCTTCTTATCTCTTCGGAAGCATATTATCACCTGCTTATGCGTATGCAGTGGGTACTGTTTCTGATAGCGCCGGTTGTGGCAATCGACCGGTATTTTATGCCGTGTATGAAGTCGTGCGGCGGTGAAGAAAACGTAAAGAAAGATTCTTCGGATATGCCACGTAAAGCTTCGGTTCGTGTAAAAGCTTACATTGCGGCATCGTGGATTGCGGTTATCGCGGCTTTCGCTCTTGTCTGGTTCTTCGTCGTAACCGACAACATTGCATATTTTAACATGAACGAAAGATACGAGAAGACATACGCTTACTGTGTACGTCTTGCCGACAGAATAGAACAGACCGAAGGATATTATACGGGAATGCCGATTGCGATGATCGGTGTTGTGAATGAAGAGAATTACCCGGATACGGATATTACGGGAGATGTTACGGAGAGAATTTCCGGAACGACAGGAAGTATTCTTACATACAAAGCCGAGCAGTATGCGGCGTTTATGAAGCATTATCTCAATGTTTCAATCAATTACATCGAGGGAGACGAAATTGTCGAGATTTACAATTCGCCGGAATACAAGGCGCTCGATTCGTTCCCTGCGAAGAATTCAATAGTTATTGTAGACGGTACAATGTACATAAAGACGGAGTAAGTAAGAAAGGGAGAGCATGAGTCTTTTATCGGTAATCATTCCTTCCTACAACGAGGAAGATAACATCGAGAATACGGCGGGAGTCATTTCCGGAGTGCTTAAGGCAGCCGGAATCGAATACGAGCTTATCTTCATAAGCGACGGCTCGAAGGATTCGACTTATGACAAAATAGCTGCACTTGCGTCGGTCGACGGTGCGGTTAAGGGCGTGGAGTTTTCAAGGAACTTCGGCAAGGAAGCGGCTATTTTTGCAGGTCTTTCGCTTGCAAAGGGCGACTGCGTTTCCGTTATCGACTGTGATTTGCAGCATCCTCCGAAGACACTTGTCGAGATGTACCGCCTCTGGGAAGAAGGATATGAAGTAGTCGAGGGAATCAAGTCCAAACGAGGCAAGGAAGGACTGTTTCACAAGATGTGCGTAGGCATTTTCTACGGCATTATGAGCAGACTTATGAAGATGGATATGAATTCCACTTCTGACTTCAAACTTCTCGACCGCAAAGCGGTTGACGCGCTTCTTTCGTTAAACGAGAAGAATACGTTTTTCAGAGCACTTACTTTCTGGGCGGGATTTAAGACCACAACGGTTGAATTCGAAGTTCAGGAAAGAGCGGCAGGCAAGAGCAAATGGTCGTTTTCTTCGCTTGTCAGATATGCGATTACAAATACTACGTCTTTTACCACGGCTCCGTTACAGGCGGGTACCGTAATGGGAATCATCCTGATTATATTCTCGGTGGTACTCGGTATTCAGACTCTTGTCAAATACTTTTGCGGAACAGCTGTGGAAGGCTTCACGACAGTCATTCTGCTTTTGTTAATCATCGGCGGTTCGATTATGATGAGTCTCGGAATTATCGGTCATTATCTTTCGAGAATTTACGAGGAAGTTAAAGGCAGACCTAAATATATTATTCGTAACAGAACAGACAATTTCTGATTCGGGAAGGGGAAATAGGAATGAGGAAATTTATATGTATAACGCTTGTCGTTACGCTTGCGTTATCACTTGTTGCCTGTGGAAGAAACAGCAGGGATTCAAAGGGCGATGAGCTCGCCGGACTGGTTGACCCGGTATATGCGGACGAAGATTCGGGAGAGGATATAATCGATACGGAGGAACCCGGGGACGATTCGGACGATTCCGATGAAGTCGAAGAAAACGTTTCCGAGCTGAAAACTGTGGATTATCCCGAAGTTTATCTGGGATATGTATATGACAACTCATATGAAGATTCGGACGGATTATACAGATCTTATGCGACAATGACTGCTCCGATTGTATCTCTTTCGGATGAAGCGGCTTTAATCTATCCCGAACTTCAGGAGGAACTTGCGAGACTTTCGGAGAAATGGATTGATTACGGCAGAACGACATTTAATATCCTGGACGAGTATTCAAGGGATGAGAATGAACCTTTTGCGGAAGAATGGAAAGAGTATTCCGACGAGAGAACGGTTTTCATCAAAAGATCCGATCGCGAGGTCTTAAGTTTTGTAGCAGAAGAGAAATCCTGTTACGGTCCTGACGATGTGGAATTTGACTATGAAACGGTAAATTTCAAGACGGAAACGGGAGAAAGAATTCTTCTTACGGATTTGGTTACGGATGTTAAGACATTTGCTGACCGTGTTTACAATATCGTGGTTTCGATGCATCCCGAGGCTGACACCGGCAAAGTCAGAGAAATGGTTGACATATTCGCCGGGTCGGATACTTTCGGTAACCGAATGACGGTAGAGAACGACAAGGTTGTTATATATTTCAGCGATGGCGATTTCGGTTGCGGTGCATTCAGCGTTCCGTTAAGTTATGCAGAGAACTCCGATATCTTTTCGGGCGAATATACATCGAATGCCAATGCAACTTATATTTATGACGGTGTTCTTGCGGGCGATAATTTTGTGGATGTCAATTCCGACGGAAAGCCCGACATCGTGCGCATCGATTATGAGACGGACGAATATGAGAATGTAATATCGTATTCCATCAAAGTAAACGGGATTGACCTTTACGGGTTTACCGCGGATGAGTTCAATATGGTTTTTTCACTTAAACCCTATTTTGTTCATACATCGAACGGAACTTATCTTTATCTGGAACATCAGGAAATCGACGATTACAACGAATTTGCGATTTTCAGTTTAGGCGAAAGCAGTGTTTCGCTTACGCATACAACCGGGCTGACTCCGCACGGTAATTTTGTCGACAGAGTATATGCTGACGGTGAAGAACACTTCTTATGGAGAGCGTTTTCAAACGGTGAAGTCATGCAACTCGGTGAAAGAACAGATTTGCTCGGAACCCAGGATCTGATTGCGGAATATACCGTCGGCCCTGACGGAATTCCCGTAATGAACGGTGGTTACTATACGTTCTCGGTTAATTTCGAACTCGTATTTAACATGGACATCGAAGCCGATGTCGTCGATGAGGACGGAAACGTAATCTCACATTCGGCCGAAATTCATTACGGTGATATCTGTCACCCTTACAGAACCGACAACTCGACCTATGTCGATGTCAAAATGTCAGACGGAAGAATTGTGAGATTCAAATTCGGAACGAATCCGTCAGGATGGGGCTATATGCTCAACGATATTTCGCAGGACGATATTTTTCAGAGTATAATGTATGCCGGTTAATTCCGGAACAAGTCATAAACACAAGTGAGGATATTATGATTAATTTTAATGTGCCCCCTTATACGGGACGTGAAATGGATTACATTAAAAAAGCCGTTGAGAATCAGAAAATCTGCGGTGACGGCGAGTTTACGAAGAAGTGTAACGCCTGGCTCGAAGCCAAAACGGGAACGGCCAAGGCACTCCTTACAACGAGCTGTACGCATGCTACCGAAATGGCGGCGATTCTTGCTGATGTCAAACCCGGCGACGAAGTTATCATGCCTTCGTATACATTTGTTTCGACGGCCGATGCGTTTGTTCTTCGCGGCGCCACTGCGGTTTTTACCGATATCCGTCCCGACACGATGAACATTGACGAGAAGCTTATCGAGAATGCAATAACCGACAGAACGGTTGCGATTGCACCTGTTCATTACGCGGGTGTTTCCTGCGAGATGGATGCAATCATGGAAATTGCTAAGAAATATAACCTGAAAGTTATCGAAGATGCCGCACAGGGTATCATGTCGACATACAAGGGCAGGGCGCTCGGTACATTCGGCGACTACGGCTGCCTTTCGTTCCATGAGACGAAGAATTTTTCCATGGGTGAAGGCGGTGCGCTTCTTATCAGGGATGAGAAGAATATCGAGGATGCCGAAATCATCAGAGAGAAAGGTACCAACAGAGCGAAGTTTTTCCGCGGACAGATTGACAAATATACCTGGGTGGAAAAGGGTTCGTCCTATCTTCCGAGCGACATGAATGCGGCGTATCTCTTTGCGCAGCTTGAACTTGCGGATGAGATTACCGCCGACAGAATGTCATCCTGGAACAGATATAAGGATGCGCTTACGGTTCTTGCAGAAAACGGCAGAATCGAGCTTCCGTTTGTTCCCGAATACTGCACGCACAATGCTCACATGTTCTACATCAAATGTGCGGATATCGCCGAGAGAACAAAGCTTATCGATTTTCTTAAATCAAATGATATTTATTCGGTATTTCATTACATTCCGCTTCATACGGCACCTGCCGGAGTGAAGTATGCACGTTTCGACGGCGAGGACAGATATACGACCAAAGAGAGCGAAAGACTTCTTCGTCTCCCGCTTTATTACGGCTTAAAGCCCGAACAGGTCGATTACATAGCTGACAAGGTTAAGGAGTTCTATGGCACAAGAGATTAGTGACGGAGTAATATACCTTCGGGCAATTGATTATTCCGATACGGCCAACATAATAAAATGGCGCAACAGCGATGAAGTAAGAAAGCGCTTCATTTATCAGAAAGATTTCACCGAAGAAAGTCATTTTTCCTGGATGAAGAACAAAGTTGAAACCGGTGAAGTCTGTCAGATGATTATCTGTATGTGCGAAGGGGATGTTCCCGTAGGCAGTGTTTACGTGCGCGATATCGACCGCGTTCACAACAAAGGCGAGTACGGAATATTCATCGGTGAGGAAAGCGCCAGAGGCCACGGTGTGGGTACGAGGGCTGCGTGCCTCATGGTTAAGTACAGTTTCGAAACACTGAAACTTCACAGGCTTTTCTTAAGAGCTTTCGCCGATAACGAGAGAGCGCTCAAAAGTTATGAGAAAGCCGGTTTTGTTAAAGAAGCACTGTTAAAAGATGATGTGTGTATCGACGGAGAGTACCGTGACATTATTCTCATGGGAACAGTAAATCCGGACTGAAATTAAGGAGATAAAATGCAGGATAAACAGAAAGTTTCTTTTGTAATTCCGTGCTACCGATCGGAGAAAACTCTGGGAGCCGTAATCGAAGAAATCAAGACGACAATGGCAACTCTCGATAAATATACCTTCGAGATTATTCTTGTAAACGACAGTTCACCCGACGGAACAATGGATACAATCCGTTCGCTCTGCGAGGCTAATGACTTCATTACGGGAATCGGTCTTGCGAAGAATTTCGGACAGCATGCCGCACTTATGGCCGGCATGAGACATTCGGACGGAGACATTGTTGTATGTCTCGACGATGACGGCCAGACACCCGCCGACGAGGTAGGCAAACTTTTAGACAAACTCGAGGAAGGTTTCGATGTCTGCTATGCAAGTTACGGCAAGAAACAGCACAGCGGTTTTCGAAATTTCGGAAGCAAAGTAAATGAACTTATGACGAGAATCATGCTCGGCAAACCGAAGGAACTTTACATTTCAAGTTACTTTGCGGTTAAAAGATTTATCGTGAACGACATGCTTCGTTACGAGCAGTCCTACGCATACGTAATCGGTCTTGTGCTTCGCGCGACGAAGAACATTACAAACGTCGAAGTAAAGCACCGTGCAAGAACGGAAGGTTCGAGCGGATACACGCTCAAGAAACTTTTCGGACTCTGGTTTAACGGTTTTACCGCATTTTCAATTAAACCGCTTCGAATCGCAACGGTTGTCGGATGCATCTGTGCGGGCGGCGGATTCCTCTACGGAATATATACAATTATCAAGAAACTTGTACTTGTCGATGTACAGGCAGGTTTCTCGGCACTGATGGCCGTGCTGGTATTTATCGGCGGAATGCTGATGCTGATGCTCGGACTGATCGGTGAATACATAGGACGAATTTACATCTGCATGAATGCTTCCCCGCAGTACGTAATCAGGGAGCTTATTGAGTGTAAGGATAAAAAGTCCGAATAATCATAGATGGGAAGAGTGAAGGAACATTGACAGTGGTAAAAGACACTAATTCCATACAAAAGAAATCAACTGCCGGCCGCAACAGCCGGCTCGTTGTGTTTATAAAGATACTGGGTTTTGCGGGCATTCTGGCCTATTTCTGCGCCTCTTTTTACCTGTATGCAATGCAGGCATCCGTCGACGGAGTGACAAATGTGCAGTATTTCGAATCCGATCTGCCGGCACATATTTCCATGGCGTTTGACGGCTGGGGATATTCGCTTACCGCCGTTGTTTACAGGCTGCTCGGATTCTGTCCGGGCTGGAGGTATACCATTCCGCTCTTTCTGGCGGTTTGCACGGGGGGAGCCACTTTGCTTAGATATTTCGGACTGAAAAGCGTGCTTAAGAATGATGTCCGGGCAATCGGGGGAGCGCTTATAACATCGTTTGCAATGCCGATTCATGTTGCCGCAATTCAGGCGCAGCGCTACATCGGTTATCAGTCGGGTTCTATCTGGCACAATTCGACATACAACGTTATGAAGATATTAAGCGTGGCAACGCTTATTCTGTACTTAAAACTTGCTTCGGAAATGAATGAGAAATTCAAAACGAAGGAGCTCGTATGGTTTGCCGTGATGCTTGCACTTACGACCGCGGCCAAGACTTCTCTTACCCTGGTTTTCGCACCGGCTGCGTTTATTCTTCTCATCGTTGACAAGACGCAGAAGGTTTCGTGGAAGAAAGTTTTCTCGATGGCGGCGACGGTTGTTCCCGCAATTTTGGTAATGCTTTTGCAGGAAGTGATTCTTTTCGGAGACAGCACCGGCAACGGAATCGAAATCGATTTCGGCTACACCGTATACAGACGTGCCGCGTATCCGCAGATTACGATGATTCTGTCGGCACTTTTCCCGGTGCTCGTGTTTCTTTTCAACATAATTCCGGTAGCACGTGAGACGGTTAAATCCCTCGGCAGAAGAGAGGGACTTAAGCACCGCGCGTTCTGGCTTTCATGGATTATGTGGTTCATCGGAGCATTGCAGCTTCTGTTCTTAAAAGAGACGGGTGAACGTGCCGATGCCGGTAATTTTGCATGGGGATACGATTTGTGTCTTTTCGTGCTTTTCGTGGTGAGCCTGGTTTATTTTATCAGGAATTTGAGGAATGACAAATTCCTGTTCGGCAGCAGGGTTTGCCGGGTTATTTATGGAATCGTTCTCGGTGCGGTGCTTTTTGCACACACATACTGCGGACTGTATTTCTTCATGTGTCTGCTGGAAGGAACGACGTATTTCATGTAGCGTGGAATGAGGAGTTTTCGAGTGAAAAACATCAAAGTAAATTACCAAAATTTAATAGTGTTTACCGTCGAAGCTCTGATATTCGCAGCGGTGATTTTTGTGTTCGCTTTCGCGGGCAAAAAGAAACTTTTCCCCAGAATCGATGAGGACAAGACACAGATTCTTTTCCTGGGCGATTCGAATTTTGCAAACGATTTCGGCGAAGGCGCTCTTCCGAATAAATTCGGAGACCGCTACGAAGATATAGTAACTTATGACGGTTCGATGGGCGGCAGCAGTGCGGCGAATCTGAATACTGAACACAAACCTGATTCTTATTCGGAGTGCTTCTGTCTGCACAGCATATCCAAAATGATGGAGACCGATGATTTCTCATATCTTACCGACGATCCCGAACTCCTCAAATCAAGGACGGGAGGCGAAGTTAAATTCAGGACGCTTCCGAGAATCGATTTCGGTAAAATGGATTACGTCATTCTGAATTTCGGAATGAACGATTATCTTCAGGGTGTTCCGGCCGTGGGAGACGACGAGTATTCATATTCGTATGCCATGAAGAAATCGATTGAGAGGATTCACAAAGCCTGCCCGAATGCGAAGATTATTGCCTGCTCGGTGACATTTTATTATTACATTGATTCACAGACCGAAGAAGTGGTTAGCGGTAACGAATACAGTTTCAAAAACGGAAATTTGCTGTACGAATACAGGGATGCGCTTAAGGATGTCTGCGAAGATTTCGATTATGTTGTTTTCGTGGACTCGCTTGAGGAACTCGGAATAGATGAAAGCAACTGTCTTGAACTTATGGATGACAATGTTCATCTGAACAGTGAAGGACAGGATATGTATGTCGAACTTATTCATGATGCGTTGAAAAGAGAAAAAGAGTAATGAGTGAAAAGAAAGAGAACAAAATTTCACAGCTTTTCAAACAGGCCGGACCGGCGCTTTTTGCGGTCACCGGTCTTATTCAGGTTGTGTTTGCCGTTCTCTGGGCTTTTAAAAGAGGCGGAGCCGGTTCCGCATTTTATGAATCGGTCCGGTTCGAAGAACTCGCTGCCGCAGGACAGATGAGCGATATATATCTTTGCGGATATACCGCTTTTGTCAGAGCGTCGATGACGTTAGCGGCACTGTTTGGAATCGATTATAAAGAAATCTGCTGTTTCATCCAGATTGCGATTTCTTTTGTCGCATTCTGCGAAAGCATCAAAACGGTGTACTTTGCCGAGCACATGAAGGGAATTAAGCTTGAAAAGGCAATTCTCGGAGCACTCTGGATACTGACTGTTCCGTTTGTATGGCACATGCAGTTTTGCATTCTTCCGGATGCGGTCTGCCTTGCACTCTTAACGGTGCTTGCTTCGAAACTCTATGCTTTTTATATCGATAACGCACATTTTCACTGGGATTTGCTTTATGTTGCGGCAGGAAGTCTTTTACTTCTAGGTCTTACCGACAGAAAGTACTTCTACTGCGCAGTTCTGCTTTGCTTCATAACGTCCGCGGTCAAACTTATTCGCGGAATCAGCCCGCGCCTTCGCAACCGTTTCAGCATGCTTGTTGCGGGTTCACTGATTGCGGTAATTCTCGCCTCAGCATTCATCACAGACAAAGCAGTCAGCATTTCGGTCAAGCAGACGATGAGTACGGAAAGCGGTTACACTCCTTCGAGAGAGCTGCTTAACAGATTTGTTTATCCTTATCTCCCGGATGCGTTCAATTCACTTTCGGATGATTCGAAGGCCCTGATTACGGATCCGTCGACGGACGAAGTGATTATCAAAGTTTCGGGACTTCGTTATACGTATGACTATATGTACGAGAAATTTGTTCCGAAAATCGAAGAATACACGGGAAGTAAAAATGCCGGCGGAATATATCGCGAAATGGCATCGATTATTTTTAAAGGCAATTACAAAACCATCGGTAAAAAACTTCTGAAGGAAGTTGTTTCGTACGAATTTATTCCGGTATTTTCGCTCCGCTATATTTTCGGAAACGTTGATTCGTACTATGGTTACAATCTCTATGATTTCTGGGGTGAATCACCTGTTCTTTCCGGACTTTACATGAAAGCCGGAATGCTGGGATTCGCACTTGCTTTTATATACTGTGCTGCGGCCAATGTCGCTAAATTTGTCAGAAAGAAAAACTTACGTTTAAGGATGGCGGGAAAAACGGCAATGATTCTCGGTTCGCTTTTGGCATTCAACATTCTTGCCGCTGTTCTTTCCGTTCAGAAATTCGATTACAGAATCGGACTTTTCGCCTGCGTTGTGTGGGGTGAACTGTTCCTTTTCAGAACACTTATCGGGAAGGCTTGAAAATGGAAAAAAAGAAAAAGAAACTCAGCGTCGTAACGGGCAGAAAAATAATACTTCTGATTATGGATGTCATG
>JAKSSB010000036.1 GCA_024403285.1 Lachnospiraceae bacterium
CATTACATGCATGACAAATACAACTACGAGCGTGCTCAGATGGCTCTTCACGACAAAGAAGTCACCAGATTTTTTGCCACCGGTATCGCAGGTCTTTCCGTTGTTACAGACTCTCTTTCGGCAATCAAGTATGCCAAAGTTGAGCCGATTCGCGATGACGACGACATCATCGTAGATTTCAAGATTACCGGCGATTATCCCAAATACGGCAATGATGATGACAGAGTCGATTCAATCGCACAGGAAGTTGTTTCAACATTCATGAATATGGTTCGTTCACACCAGACTTACAGAAATTCGCTTCCCACTACATCGGTTCTTACGATTACTTCGAACGTTGTATACGGTAAAAACACCGGTGCAACACCCGACGGTCGTCCCAAGGGCGCGCCTTTCGCTCCCGGTGCAAACCCGATGTACGGAAGAGATTCATCCGGTGCCGTTGCTTCACTTGCAAGTGTTGCCAAGCTTCCCTACAAGGATGCTCAGGACGGCATTTCAAATACTTTTACCATTATTCCCACAGCACTCGGTAAAAGCGATGAAATCTTCGCCGACAGTATTTCGAAAGACCTTTCGGATGAGAACATCGACCATGTATATGTTCCCGGAAAAGCAAGCGAATCACAGATTGAGAACCTCATCTCGCTTCTTGACGGTTATGTAACAAAGGGCGGACATCACCTTAACGTTAACGTCCTTAATAAGGAAACTCTTATGGATGCAATGGAGCATCCCGAGAATTATCCTCAGCTTACAATTCGTGTATCCGGTTACGCAGTTAACTTCATCAAGCTCTCCAAAGAGCAGCAGCTTGACGTTATCAGCCGTACCTTCCACGAATCACTGTAATGGAAGGCTTTATACATTCAATCGAAACTTTCGGGGCCGTAGACGGCCCCGGTGTTCGTTTTGTGGTTTTTTTCCAGGGTTGCCCGATGCGCTGTGCCTACTGCCACAATCCCGACACGCAGGCAATCGGAGGCGGAAATGTTTTTACGTCCGAGGAACTCTGGGAGAAATTTGAGCGTAACGAAATGTTTTACCGTAACGGCGGAATCACGGCAACGGGCGGCGAACCGCTCGCACAGATTGATTTTCTGACGGAACTTTTCACGCTTTTTAACTCAAAAGGAATTCACACATGCCTTGATACTTCCGGTATTCTTTTTAACGACAGGCCGGAGACAATCGCAAAGTTCGAACGTCTTTTACCGGTAACGGATCTTGTAATGCTCGATATCAAGCACATCCGTGACGACGCTCACCGGGAACTAACCGGACACGGAAATGAGAATGTTCTGAAATTTGCCCGATATCTCTCGGATGCGGAGCGTCCGGTGTGGATACGCCACGTTGTCGTTCCCGGGATTAACGATTCCGAAGAGGATTTGTCGGCGCTCGGCGATTTTCTTGCGACGCTTAAGAATCTCAAAGCGCTTGATGTGCTTCCGTATCATACGATGGGAGTTAAAAAATACAAAGAACTCGGCATTCCGTACAGGCTCGAAGGAGTTCCCGCAATGTCGACAAAAGATGCCGTCTCGGCAAAGAAAATAATTTTAAGGCGATTAACTTGTAATTAAAGAGGTTATATCATATAATAACTGTGTGCTCATCGAATGAGCAGTTTCAGGTTATTGCAGAATTTATAAGGAGGTAAGAATCATGGCATATGTAATCAGTGACGATTGCATCCAGTGTGGTGCTTGTGCAGCTCAGTGCCCTGCTGATGCTATCAGCGAAGGCGAAGGCAAGTATGTTATCAATGCTGATGCTTGCATCGGTTGCGGCGGATGTGCAGACGGATGTCCCACAGGTGCTATTTCAGAGGAATAATATAGAGCTTTTATCTAATTCAAAAGACCGACCCAGACGGGCCGGTCTTTTTCGTTTACTCGATTTGCTGTCTACGCTTATTATATTTCAACAAAGGAACCGTCGATATTGAAATATGCCCAGCCGTAGAAATTATTGTCTTCGTCCAGTACCCTGATTACAAAGTAATCCGGTTCATTCTCGGAATCTTTATACAGGCAGATAATTCTTGCCGCACGTGAATCCGGCATATCCGTCCAGTAACGTACCGCTTTCTTAACTACGACTAACCCATGATTGAAATACTCCTCTTCATCACGGCTCGTCTCAACCTGGAAACTGTTCGACAGCCATTCTTTGTTCTCCAACATCTTAAGGTAGTACTGTCCTGCCGAAACATAATCTTTCTGCAATATATAACGGTCTCCGATATAACCGTAGCATTCCGAAAGCTTACCCGAAGACTCTACATAATCTCCGAGTTCAAGGTAAAGCGTCGCTGCTTCTTCGTACTTTCTTTCTTCCACATAGCCGGCAGCAATTCTGTATTTGCAGAAATTAACTTTGTCCGCTGAATCCAGATAATCTGTGATGGCCTCGTAAAGTTCGAGTGCCTCCGCATATGAATCGTCTTTTAAGAAATCGCTTGCCTTAAGATAATCACACTCTTTGGCGCGTTCACCGGCATCACGATAATCGGCAATTGAAACGAACAGCTCCTTGGCGGAATCGTATTCGCCGTTTTCAAGCATCTTGTCAGCTTTCAGATAATCGCATTCATACACTTCGATTGTTCCGCAGTCCTTATAATCGGAAATCGATAAAAACAATTCTTTAGCTTCGTCAAACATTCCGTTTTCACGCATGTTTACGGCTTTACAGTAATATGTTTCCTCTACCATCTCCGCACTGTTCTTGTAATCACCGAGCGAATTAAATGTGAAAAGAGCATCGTCAAACCTGCCTTCGTCGAGGAAAGCACATGCCTTGCAGTAATCGCATTCAAGACACTTTTCATCGGAATCAAGGAAAGTTTCAAGTTCCTTGTATTCGGCTTTGGCTTCATCGTACATACCCGATTCGAGCATGTTGCCCGCCTTGGAATACTTAATGAATTTAAATCCGAATATTCCTCCGAAAATCAGTACTGCTGCCAAAACAACAGCACCGGCAACAATAGCGATTACTTTTCCTGTTTTGGGGGATTTCTTCGCCGATTCCACCGATGCTTCATTGTTTACTTCATTCATTATTAAAAATCTCCTTTGTTAAAAAATATATAAACGCTGCTTAACGGGCAGCTTTTACATTCCTCTTGAATTCATACATACGTTCATCCGACTGTTTAACCAGTTTCTGGAAATCGGAATATGTCGAACATTCCCCTTCGGCCATTCCTGCACTGAAATCCACTTTGTAATTTCTTTTACCGTTCTCATTAAAGACTTTCTGTTCATCCAAAAGCCTCTGAATAAGGGAATCCGAAATATCTTTCGGAAGATCGCGTCCGATAAACATGTATTCATCACCGCCGAAACGGCAGATAAAAATACGTTCGTCAATCTTCTCACAGGTTTTCTTCAGAATATCGGCCGCATCTCTCAAAGCCTCGTCGCCTACGGCGTGACCGAACTTGTCGTTAACCTGTTTGAAATCATTCAAATCCATTGTTACGACACAAAGATTGTACTTGTGGGAATTGTCTAAAAGATTGGATACGTAATTCTCCATTCCGGTTCTGTTGTTGAGTCCGGTAAGTTTGTCGCTGCTTATCTCATAACCGGTAAGAACAGTATAAATCATAATAAGTCCGAGCGCAATTCCAACCTGCGAAAGTGAAAGACCGTAGAACAGAATCTGAAGAATGCTGCTTAACGCCGGGAAAATAATAAAGATTACAAATATATAATAGGAACGTCTTTTAACCGAATTCGGAGCTTTGACAATTGCGACGATAACACGGACTGTACCGCCGACAATGTAGAACCAGGACATCGCCCACTGGAAGAGAACTCCCCAGTTTCTTGAATAAACATTGTTGTCGTCCACCGTGAAATTCCACGAAGTAAGAGGATTCAGGGCGATAAATGCGCAGGAAAGAATCATCGGAATCGCCCACAGAAGAGCCTGTCTGCGGTTACGTGGTTTTCCGACCGCACTGAAAATATAAATAAACCAGGCATATCCCTGGACAACCACAGCTTCAATATGAACGATATTTGAAATCTGAACTATTGCATTGGAGATTACACCGGGTACGCCGTCGAACAGAAAAGTAAAAATGTCGGAGACGCAGAAAACGAGATTGATTATCAACATGGAGCGAAACAGTTTTCTGTCATATGAAGTCGCGGAAAATGCCTTGCCGGTCGTAACAAACAGAATCAGCATGAGTACTATGGTGCTTATGTTAATTTCAAGAATGTAAGGTATCGCCATAATCTGTCCCCCCGATAAATAAAAAAATAATATATCAGTTATTATCGGTTATTTCCATTTCACATATTATAGTTCCGTCTTTTCTTCTCCAGAATTTACCGTCGGAAAGAATATAATCCTCTCCGCCCAGTATGGCATTACAGTAATCTTTCCCTGATGAGAGGCGTCTTTTAAAAGCGACTCCGCCTCCGAAAAGATTCGTACTGTGAACGTCCGAACCTGCCGTCATCGGCTTACCTGTTGCAGCCGCAAGTTTTCTCGCCTGATCGTCCCACTCGGGATTGTTGTGACTTATACTAAAAGGGGAGGAATGGGTTGCATTCGAACCCTCAATCGCATCCGCATACTGCGGAAATGTGCGAATGACAGGAATATAATCTTCCTTTCGGTAAGGGTGCGCCTGAACAACCATTCCTCCCGCATTTTTAACTATCTCGTACTGTTTCGGAATGTCAGCCGACCACATTGCGGGATTCTCGATAAACCACTGCGGAGTCAGTCCGCAGATAAGGAACTCGGTTCCGTCGAATCCTGTTTCCATTCCGAAAAACACATCAAAATCATTAGCCTGTCCGTATTCGGCTGCGTCTTCATAGCCTTTTGCATAGAGCGTCATCCACTCTTCCCATGCCAGTTCCCTGTTGATACAGGTGTTGCCGCCCCAGTTATGATCGGTAACGAATGTTCCCGTATAACCGGCTTTCTTGCATGCTGCGGCCATTTCGGCTCCCGTATTTCTTCCGCAGGCACTTCCGCTGTTCGTATGCAGATGAGTTTCATAAAGATACGGATATTCTTCAAGCAATTTGATTTTCATGTAAGCCCCCCGATGCTACAGCTGAAAAATCGCACAATATCGACGATTTTCCATGCTTGGATTCAGATTTTTCGATAACCACATTGAAAATTTTACCCCTATTTATGAAGAATATCAAGTTTTAACATACGTAACAGCCAATCAGCCCTGCGTCCGCTGATAAATCAGTTTTCTTTTCCGCCTACGGGCGTTTGTGTCTTTTCGAATAGTCCTCTCTGATTTCTTCGCAGCACATCGAAACGATATCATCCAGATTTTCCGTTCTCTTAGCACATCTGACCGCGCTTAATGTTCTTCCGAGCACTTCGTAATTCTTCAATGTTCCGCGCGAATCACTTTCGTAATTAACCGATGTTTTGGCGCTGAATCCCATACGTCCGGCATATTCGACAGAATCAAGATTCGCACCCAGGAAAATAAATTCCCATCCTGCTTCTTTTCTCTGTTTCTCAACCATTTTACGAACCTCGTCGTAATCGTATTTTCTGCTCGAATTCTCCATTCCGTCCGTTGTTACGATAAAAACCGTTTTCTCCGGGCGGTCGTCTTCCCTCGCATATTTGTGAACGGTTTTAATGTGTTTAACAGCCCCTCCGAGAGCATCGAGCAATGCTGTGCATCCGCGTACATAGTACTGCGTGTCATTCATTGGCTCCACTTTTTTCAAATCCACTCTGTCATAGATAACTTCACTTCTGTCATCGAAAAGAACCGTCGATACGATTGCCTCGCCCTCTTCCTTTTTCTGTTTTTCAATCATGGAATTGAAACCACCGTTTGTATCGTACTCAAGTCCTCCCATTGAACCGCTTCTGTCAATAATAAATACGATTTCAGTTAATCCTTCTCTCATGTGTTTATCCTCCTTTAAACATTGGAATTGTTCTTGTTTACAAGACGAATATACAACAGGGTAAAAGAAAAACGGTCGCCCTGAAAGCGACCGTAAAAATTTCTGTATTTTCATATTATGTCATATTGCAAAAAGCAATGTTTACTCTACCAGCGACGCAAGCCCGTTTTCCTCAAGCCAGATATCAACTTCCATCAGATCGTAAATTTTTTTCTCAATAAAAAACGAAAAGATAATATCTCTTTTATCCGATGGGGAAAGAGCGTATCCCGCGCGTGCAAGAAGATCCTTGGCTTCATCAAGATTCAGCCTTGCTCCCATGCACAGACAGAGCGCTGTGGTCTTGTCCGGATGATAATCGGGATTGTTCTTAATCTTGGAGAACGTTTTCTTGTCGACAAGAGACCGTTTATAAACGTCAGGATTGTCAAATCCTTTCTTTGAAATCAGGTATAAAAGATATTCTCCGAAAGTATCCGACATATGCGCAATGCGCTCTTTTAAACCTTTATCGATTGCTTCGTAATCTTCATCGGTCAAATCGTAACTGGAAGTAATTTCCTCACTGAACAATTCGCAGCGATCGGCCTGTTCCTCGAAAAGGGGCGCAGACTTCGCACCGAAAAACATACTGCTGCGCTTTTCTTCGCTCCTTGTCCCCGGCAGCGAACAGCGATTCAGTGAAGCACCGTACTCCCTCGCAACAGCCTCATCCACATATTTGCGACTGATGTATTCTTCCAGTTCCGGATAAATCTCATGCCCGAGACTTGTTGCTCTCTCACCGAAAACAACCAGCGTAATTTCCATATCGTTGCCTTCAAGGAAATCTCTGATTTCTTCAAGCGCAATAGAAAGTCCTTCATAAAGCGGATAACCGTATGAGCCCGTCGCAAGAAGCGGAAAAGCTATGGTTTTCACTCCGTTCTTTGAAGCAAGTTTCAGACTCTCGCGATAACAGTTCCTGAGTTTGTCTTCCTCACCCACATTTCCGTTAATATAACGTGGCGAAACCGCATGAATTATATACCCGGCTTTCAGATTAAACGCAGGGGTAATGAAGGCATGACCTTCGTCGACGGCGCCGATATTCTTTCTCCTGTATTCGAGAAGTTCCTCATATCCTGCCGCTTCGTAAACCGCGCTGTCGCAGCCGGTTCCGACCGCTACTTCCGGATTCGCCGGATTCACAATCGCATCCGCCCTTACCTTTGTAATATCACTTCGAATTATTCTGAAACCCATTCATACCCTCCGTAATATGTTCTCTATTCGTCAAGCTGAGATGTGTAAAGCCTGTAATATGCTCCCTTCGCCGCAAGCAGTTCTTCATGTCACCCTGCTCCCGCCACTGCAATATACCGTTTTATTATATTACAGCGGCGGAATTAATCAAATAAAAGATGTTGCTTTTTTTAACCCGAAAGTATATCTTTTCTGACTTAATGTCTTAACCTTCGCATCAAGTAAAGCGCTGTGCGACTACACGGAAAACTGCGACATATACAGATTGTAATATGCGCCCTTTTTCTCCATAAGTTCCTTCGCATTTCCTTCCTCGACGATTCTTCCGTCATCTACCACGAAAATTCTGTCGGCACCTTCAATGGTCGAAAGTCTGTGAGCTATAACAAACGATGTTCTGCCCTTTAAAAGATTCTCGATACCGTTTTGAATAAGCATCTCGGTTTTCGTATCAATTGAGCTTGTCGCCTCGTCAAGAATCAGAATTGACGGCTTCGAAACCATCGTTCTTGCAAATGCAAGAAGCTGCTTCTGGCCTACCGAAAGACCGCTGCCACGTTCCAAAAGTTCAGTATCGTAACCGTTTTCGAGTTTCATGATAAATTCATGTGCGTTGACGGCTTTCGCAGCCTCAATTATCTCCTCGTCGGTCGCATCGAGCTTACCGTAACGGATGTTCTCTTTGATTGTTCCGGAGAAGAGGAAATTGTCCTGTGTCATGATGCCCATCTGCTCACGAAGCGATCTGATAGTAACATCCTTGACATCGTAACCGTCAATTCTGACCGTTCCTTCCTGAACGTCATAGAATCTGCTTATCAGGTTGACGATGGTTGACTTTCCGGCACCCGTCGGTCCGACAAGCGCGATTGTCTCACCCGGCTTAATATTGAAGTTTACATTCTCCAGAACTTTCACTCCGTCCTCATAACAGAAGGATACATTTTCAAACGTTACGTTTCCTTTGATTGCCGGTATTTCCCCGACGCCCGGTGCATCTTTTATCCCGGGTTCGGTATCCATGATTTCGAATACACGCTCGGCTCCCGCGATGTTCGTAACAATCTGATTGTAGAAGTTCGAAATGTTCTGAATCGGGAAGTAGAACGACCACAGGAAAGCACAGAATGCGGTAAAAGTTCCGACCGAAACCGAATCGCCCATCAGCACGATTCCGGTAAAATACAAAGCTATGCAGCCTAAACACCACGAAATGTCGATAACCGGGAAAAACGCATCCGAATAACGAACCGCGTCTTTGAACGATGACTTGTGTTCGTCAACAAGCAAATCAAACGTTTCGAGCGTTTCCTCCTGGGCGTTAAAACTCTGGATTACTCTTATTCCTTCCATGTCTTCATGTAAAAAAGCATTCAGGTTCGATGATTTTTTACGGAATTTCTGCCATCTCGGATGAGCATGCGCCTCGAGCCACACCGTACCGATAATCATTACCGGAAGTGTACAGAAACATGCAAGTGCAAGTCTGTAGTTTTTAATCAGCATGATCGTTGCCACCGAAAAGACGGTAAGCACGTCCGGAATAAGCTGCGTTACACAGTTTGTAAGTATGTCTTTTAAGGAGTTTATATCTCCTATGATTCTTGAAAGAATCTTGCCCGTCGGACGCGAATCAAAGAATGCGAAATCAAGTGTCTGGATGTGCGTATAAAGGTCCTGACGTATTGTAAGGAGCACTTTGTTGCAGACCTTGGCCATGATATACATTCTCAGTTTCACCGCCAGAACAAGCACTATGTTTACGGCAAGCGCAATACCGAGAAGCTTATACAGTCCCGTAAGGTTGCCCGTGCCGATGTATTTGTCGATTGCAGCCTCCATGATAAGCGGATTTATCAGACTTACGACAATTCCGTATCCCATCATGAGAAGTACGACAATAATCTGCCATTTGTAAGCAAAAAGGTATCTGAACAGTCTGAAAAGCGTAACTATTTTGCTGGTTTCGACCGTTTTCTCGTCTTCCTTATAAGAATTAAATGCCATAAGTCTCACCCCCTTTGGCATACTGTGAAACATAAGTTTCGTAGTACAGACCTTTCTTTGCGATGAGTTCGTCGTGAGTTCCCCTCTCCGCTATACGGCCTCCATCAAGCACAATAATCTCGTCGGCATGTCTTACCGAACTGATTCTGTGTCCGATGATAATCTTCGTTGTTCCCGTAAGTTCATTCAGCATCGACTGAATCTGCTGCTCGGTTTCCATATCGAGTGCGCTCGTCGAATCGTCGAGTACAAGAATCGGATTCTTCTTTGCAAGCGCTCTCGCAATGCTGATTCGCTGTTTCTGACCGCCCGAAAGACCGACACCTTTCTCTCCGATTACGGTTTCGAGACGACCGTCCATTTTATCGATAAATTCCGAAGCCTGCGCATCCTTCGCCGCCATCGAAACGGCCTCTTCTTCGATTGAGTTCTTCGCACCGAGTTTGATATTCTCTTCAATCGTATCCGAGAAAAGAAATACGTCCTGCATTACACAGCTCACATTCGACCTCAGCTGCCCCAAATCAAGTTCCCTTATATCGACTCCGTCGATTTCGATTGAACCTTCCGTTACATCATACATTCTCTGTAAAAGCTGTATGACGCTTGTTTTGCCTGCGCCGGTAGCGCCCATGATTCCGAGCGTGTTTCCGGGTTTGATATCAAAACTGATATCGTGCAGAATCTCAAACATATCGGCTTTGTGAAAACCGACACCGTTGAATCTGATTCCGCCTTTTACTTCCGTAAGAACCACGGGGTTCTCCGCTTCCTTAATGTCCGATGTGATTGCGGTAATCTTACGTACTTTCTTATTGGATGCCACCGCCGACGAGAAGCTGTTCGTCAGCCAGCCGAGCATTTCCATCGGCCAGATAATGTTCGTCGAATAATCGAGAAACGATGCAAGTTCTCCGAGTGTCATGCTCTTTTCGGTAACGTAATGTGCTCCGAAAAGCAGTACAAGAAGCGGCAAAACCGCGGTAACCACGGTAAAATACGGATTGTATTTAACGAAGATTCGCGACTGTTTCATATTAAGCTCGTAATATCTTCTGTTGTGCGACAGAAATTTCCTGATTTCAAAATCTTCCCTCGCACAACTCTTGACGGTTCTTACACCGCCGAGGTTTTCTTCAGCAACCGTGTTGAGGACCGCATTCTCCTCACTTATTTCTCCGTAAACCGCACCGAGTTTGTTCTCCATTACAATCGCAATCGTTCCGCACATAACCACGGCACGAGTCGGTACAATCGCACGTACCGGATTAAGTCTGTACATAAAATACAGAACAAGAGCCGTGTGGAACGCAACCTGAATAAGAAGCATTCCGACGTAACCGCAGGCATCCCAGATGTGATCGATATCATCTTTTACCCTGCTCATCAGTTCTCCGGTATTTGTCCTGTCGAAATAGGATGCGCTCAACGACTGGATATGTTTAAAAAGGTCACGTCTCATATTCGCCGCAATCATCGATGCGGTCGTATCGAAAAGATATTCCTTGAAATATCCGAATACGCATCGTCCGATTCCGATTCCCAGAAATCCCAAAAGAATCCATTTCAGCAGCGCCATGTTTCCTCCGACGATTACATCGTCGACAATTGCGTTTGTAAGCTTCGGGCTCAGCAAATCGAGCACCGTCGCCGTAATAAGCGCAAACGTTGCGAACAAATAACGCCCTCTCATCTCCCATATATATCTTGATACTTTCTTCATTAACTCACTTCACCTCTTTATTAATCACGACAGAAAAGAAAGGAAAAAATAAAACCGCGGTACCCAAACGATACCGCGGTCAGTGTCACAAAATCACAAATTCAAAAAAACTACCTTTGAATATCTGCCGAGGTAATCAATATACTGTTAAAAGAATTCATATTCATCATGTCATTATTATGTCTGTTATTCATCTAAATTACCTCCTTATCTTCAAATTTCGTATGCATACGTCCGGTGCGACATAACACCGAGCCTCTGCTCATACTAACCCAACCGATACTAAATGTCAAGGGTTCACGTAATTCAAAATTTTTTACGCCATTTTTGCGAATGTGTCTCTTCTGTGCCTTTTGGGATAGTACAATGCAAACTGTCAGAATGCAGAAACATTGTGAGAGGGTGAGATTATGAAGAAGAGTCTTAAAAAATCAATAGATTCACTTATACGTCAGCTTAGAGAACTTGAAAATACCGATTCCCCTATGAAAACGGAAAATTCTTTCAAAACATTGATGGCAAGAATCAATACCATGACTCCGGATTATCCTTACGAATTTCTTGAAAATGATTTTCTGCTGCTGACTCGCGATGCCTGTAGAATTATGGCCGAAAGCGGTCGTGAGTCATTGCCTTCCAAATTATGCAAAACGTTGAATTCTGTTTCGAAAGACATTTTTAAGGAAATGAAAGCCGGCAAATTCGCGAAAGAAAATGTTCCGAAATTTGACGATTTCGATCTTTTGCGTGTTAAGAAAAATGAAGTCGAGGGATATATATCCGGAGAGAATTCTTTGGCAAATGCTTTTTACGGAGAACATTTTCAAACTATAATCGGGGCACTCGGCACCAATTTCTCTACTGAAACCAATGTACGTGAAGGTCCTTCGGTATTCGCCATGTGCTACTTACTTGGTAAAAAAGTCCCCATGGATACCATACTTCATCCTGAGAAAGATCCCGAAACAATCGGATTACTGCGTAAGGAACTCCTCGAGACCGTCAGCAATTACAAGCCGGAAGAATATATCCCCGCGCTTGATTCCACATTCATCGACGGACTGATTAAAATGGATGAATATATCATAAATCATCCTGACGTTTTAACGGACATTGATTCTTACATGCGCCCGGAGGGACGCGGTTTACAGGCTTTATCGGTTATCGCTCATACAAATTTCTTCCAGCATGATTCCGGTAAAAGACTTGCTGCGGAAATATCCGGACATAAGACAAGCGACGGTAAACCTTATAACCGAATGGAGTCGGTTCTCCGGATGGAATCCCATAATCCGCAGACACAGCAGATTCTTGAAGATGCTACTTATGAAAACAAATTTAGTGTAATAAATGTCATCAATAAAAAACTAAGTTCTTTATACTTTAGCAAAGTATTAACCGAAATCAATCCGCTGACTTCAAACAGTTTTGTTTTTTTAACCGATGACCTTGAATTCGGAAAAGTATTTGATCCCAACGATGATTTATTTGATGACTATGCTTCCAAACCCAAGGAAGAAGTTCTCGAATTCGGTAAATATCTTCTCAAAAACGGGGCCCATTTGTTCGACGATGTTAAAATCCAATACAACGGCATGGACTCATTTAACCGCGGATCACAGACGTTGTTTACCGTTAATTCCTCTTTCAACAAAGAGATGCTCGATCGCGAATATGAGAAATTTGCTGAAATTTATAGAAATAAGCAGAATGAAGCGAAGACAGACGAGCAAAAGAAACCGGCAGAACCGGCGGTTGACATTCCCGAGCGTGAAGCAATTGATTTGAACGCTCTCGAAGCAGAAGATAGAAACTCATCCGTTATCGATGGTATCAAAGATGCGCCAAAAGTAAAAAGCGTTGCCGACCTAAAGAAGGAAATCGCTAAATCAGAGGACAGATTCGACAAACTTAACAGTATTACGGATGCCTTAAAGCAATTGAAGGGTGAGAAAAGAAACAGTAACTCCAAAGAGTTTAACAATTTATACGATCTGGTTCTCGGACGTAATGACGAAGACCAGATAAACTCCGAAGAAACATTTTTAAAAATTGCCACTGCAGCCAAGGCTTATGTCGAAGCCAAAGGCGCAAGAGCCAGAGTGACTCAGCGCGGTCAGGACAGACTCGACATAGCCAAACTGGCACTTGACCTCGATCCCGATGTAAAAGCAACAGTGGATCAAAAATTATTACAGGTTCCTGCGGCGAATGCCGATTTGGATACACAAAAGGGCGGAATATCAAAGTAACTTTTTCTTTCTGACAACCACTCTGAAGGTATTTTCAGAGACTTCGATCTTTCCTTTAAAACCGGTGTTGGACATTATATTTCGAGCAATCGAAAGTCCCACGCCGGTCCCTTTTTTGTTTGCGCGACTTTCATCGCCTTTCACAAAAGGTTCCCAGAGTTTCTTCACATTCGCCGGTCTTGTGATAAAATGTTGTGAGGAAAACCGCAATTCATCCGGTTGTGAAAAAAATTTTTTTATTTGAGACCAAATGCGTTCCCGGTCCATCTAATATACGAAGAACGAAAGAAAAGCTCTTCATTTGAATGTGTGCACACGGAGAATAAAAATGCAAACAAAAGAGACAATTAAACTTGTAAAACTTGCGAAGAAGCAGGACAAGGATGCTTTTACCGAGCTGATTAAGGGACACATGCAGGACATGTACAAGGTCGGGCTGGCAATCCTTATGAACGACGAGGACGTTGCCGATGCGATCGGCGATACGATTCTTGCCTGTTACGAAAAACTGAATACGCTGAAGGAAGATAAATATTTCAAGACGTGGCTGACGAGAATTCTCATAAACAACTGTTACGCGATTCTGGATAAAAGAAAACCGCTGACAGACCTGGAAGAGTGGGAAGAACCTTCGGTTTCCGACGATTACAATCTCGAACTGAAGGAAGCACTGTCATCCATCGATGAGAAATATCGGGCGGTCATCACCCTCTACTATGTCGAAGAACTGAGTACCGCCGAGATTGCGAAACTTCTCGACATACCGAAAAGCACGGTGACAACCAGGCTGCAGCGCGGACGTGAAGCGCTGGCCGCGTACTACAGCATCTGAAACGCTTTTCTTTTACCCTGATTGGTAAAAGAAATATCAGGCAGAATACAGGAGAAAAAATATGAGCGACAAAAACATATTTGAAAAAGACGTTGAAATACCCGAAATCGTACAGCAGAAAGCTGACCTCGCATTTTCGCAGATTTATGCACGAAAGGAAGGGGAAGTTATGGAAAAGAGCAACAAAAAGGTTTTGAAATTTGTAAGAAGAACTATTGCCGCAGTGGCAGCCGTTGCGATTATTTTTGCGGGAATTAAGTTTATCGGCGGTAGAAATGCAATGACCGGAGCCGACAACATTTTTACAATTAAGGTCTGCGCAGCGGAACTTAAGGACGGCAATATTCTTCCGATATCGGAAAATGCAAACGACCGGCAGTTTTTCTACGGAAGCGACTGGGAAGGCAATATCGAATACGGAATCAGCATACCGATTAAAATTGAGGGCGAACACATTGAAAGCGTGACATACAAGATGAACGATGCCTGTCTGGAAGTTGTAAGCATCGACTGCCCTTCAATCGTAAAAGACGGAAGTGCCAATAAAGACGCTCATGAGAACTCAACATATATGGACGGATACGATATGGCCGGCCGGTATCTCGGCGAGACGGTGGTGGAATACTACGATTCTTTTACCATGGATTATGATGTTCAGAAGAACTCGAAATTCGTTATCAATATAGTTGATTCCATGACGAATCGAATGGACCTCTACTATCTTCTGACGAACGATGCGAACGATGATTTCACCTGTTCGGCGCTGACTTACATGTTAAAAGACGCGATTATGACGGCGGAGGTTACGTTTGCGGACGGAACCACGGCATCGACAAAGCTCGGGCTTTTCGCGAAAACTTACACGGCAAGCGACGTTGACACAGACGGAACCGAATTCACTTACACGAATATGGGAATTTTCTGCTACGATATTGACAACATCGATGATGAAACGAAGAAATTTATCGAAGACCAGATATCGGGCTGCGAAATCTACTGTTTTGAAGACGGTGCACCTTTAACTGAAACAACATCGGAAATTTCCGCTGAAGAAGAGACTGACATTTCCGAAGAAGAATCCTTTGACATTTCGGATGAAGATGCTTTTGATTCGTTTGACAAATTCAATATTCCCGGATTTGATGCCTTCTACGGATTGGGCAACGATTTTGCTACCGGAATGATTCTGGACAGATCCGGAAGGGAAGTTAAGATTATTACCGGTCCGGAAGATGAAGTCGGATTCTTTGACATTTCTCTCAAATACGGTGATATCATCGCGGAGAACATCACGATGGCTGACTGTATTATCGATAATGTTATCGTTGAAAAAGATGAAAACACGGCTTTCGCGATTCTGATTCTCGGTGAAGGCGGCGATACAGCCTGTACGAAGGTATACCAGCTTGATGAGTCCGGAATCAGCGAGCTCGAAAGCTATGATTATGAGAATTACGATTTCCCGAATCTGCAGTACCGTTAAGCCTGTTTTCTTCTTTTTCCGTCACTGATTTATAACGCAGAATATCGAATTTTCCCTATTGCATAATTCGATATTCTGTGTTTTAATTTTAATGTAGAGACGTTTTTGGTAAGAGGTTCTTTTTTTTCGTTTTTTATCAGTATCAGAGACTGATAATGTTCCGGATTTCAATCGTTTTTTCTGATGAAATTCTTTTTTATTCCCCTTTTTAACAGTATGACCAACCGGCGGTTTAACATGATTTTTTTGTTATAAATTTATAAATCATTTCAGCGATTATGCTGATGATATAAAAACTATTTATGTATAAAGGAGGACAAGACCATGAGCACAATATTGGTTAACCCGGAGGACTTGCGTAATTCAGCCAACAAAATTCGGACATACTCGAATGAAATCAGAGATACGCTTATCGAAATGAAAAATCGTATTGACTCACTTGACGCAGGCTGGGAAGGAGACGCCAAAGAATTTTATGTTTTACATTTCAAAGAGTATTCTGACCAATTTAGGCGTATTAATGATAGTATTGACGACTTTGCCGCAAATATTAATTTGGCTGCAGATGCTTATGACGAAGCCGATCATATGAGGTTTTAGCTATTATTGCATTCAATCTTTCACGCAACCTGACAATTACATTACTAACACTTTATAATCCTGTTTATCAAAAGGAGGTAAACTGAATATGGCAAACGTAATTAGAGTCTCACCGGAAATTCTAAGAGAACAAGCAGCTGCTTTAAGAGGCTGTTCAGCGCGAATTGGCGATGCGTTCGATGGTATTAAAAACGAGACTGCTTTCTTAGAAGGATCCTGGCAGGGTGAAGCTGCTACGGCCTTCATAGGAAATATAAAAGAGTTCGAAAACTTTTTTACCAGTTTTCAAGAGTACACGGATTCTTTATCAACAATCCTTAATCAGTTTGCGGATACTTTCGTCGAAGTAGACCAATCGATATCCGCAACTATATTAAATTAGGTATTAAGTCGTTTCGTAATCCATTAAAGAATTATTAATTCGTGGGCGGTTCAATCCGGACCGCCCGCTTTGAAAATCTTTTCTATCCGTATTCAAATTTTCATAGTTTGACACAATTCTTGGAGTTCTGTCGTTATTTCGATGAAATTCTTTTTTTCCCTGATTTACAAACTATTTAGTAAAAATAAATTTCTTATTTTATGTTTTACATTGATACTTTGGTACAATTTAAGTAAATATACCTTTGATATGACAATAAACAAAGTATAAAGGAGGAGTATGCCATGGCAAATATTACTATAGACCCGGAGGTATTACTCGAATTATCAGCAAAAACCTTTGCACGTCGTGACGAAATCAAATCTATTGTATCCGAAATAGAGCAAATTGTTCAGGATTTTGCGGGAAACTGGGCGGGAGCGTCTGAAGAAGCTTACGTTGAAATAATAGAAGGTTATCGCGAAAAAATAGACCAGTTCTGTTATGGAGTAGATGATATAGCAAACGGGCTTAAAATAATAGCAAATAATTTTTTGGAAGCCGACGAGAGTCAAAGATATTAATTTTTCAAAAGGAGTGAAACAAAATATGTCCACTATTATTGTTACACCGGAATGGTTAATCCAAAAAGCCGGAGAGATAAATGCTAAAATGGAAATGATAAATTCTGTATTCAATACTCTTTACGGAGAAGTTAAGGATTTGAAGGGTTTCTCCGCACAGTCTATTGACGCATTTCTGGAACGCACAGAATATTCTGAAAGTACTTATATAGTTTTTGCCAATTATTCGACCCTGTTTTCACGAATACTTATCAACGTTGCAGAGAAATTCGATGAAACAGACCGGGATACTTCCCAAAAAACTTTTCCTATTGATTCATCCAGTTCGCACCTCAGCGAAGGAATTAGGAACGGAATAAAGGGAGCATTCAGCATAGATAAACCTTAGAAATCTTACAATCGAGTAGGAGGCGGTGACTAACCGCCGTCCTCTCACAGCACCGTACGTACCG
>JAKSSB010000037.1 GCA_024403285.1 Lachnospiraceae bacterium
AGTTTTACGAATACAACCAAAATTTATTCCGATATGAAGATTTTCGCGCAGTGTTTTGATGCGCAAGATGTTATGTTTCGCATTGTCTTAGACAGCGAAAATATGTATTATACAGGCAAACCGCTCACTCCGAAAACAAGAATTGAAATGAGAGGTGAAGATTATCCGCTTACGGAAGGCGTTGATTATACCGTTTCATTCAAGAACAATATCAATGTATATCGCGGAGATGATAAGTCAAAGGCCACGAAAGCGATTGTTAAGTTAAAAGGTTACTCGGATACAATCGAAGCATATTTTTCAATTCGACCCAGAGATATTGAGGAATTGGGAATTCCGACGAAAATGGTGCTGGATTATACGGGAGAGAAACTTGAGCCTTTTAAGAATCTGAAATTCAATGATTATTCGCTTGTGCTCGGAAAAGATTATGAGGTTACTTACACGGATGAAGAAGGAAACCATCCGGATGAAATTATTGAAATCGGAAAATACACTGTCAAAATAAAGGGTGTGGGTAATTTTGATAATGAAGTAAGTATTAATCTGACCGTACCCGAACCCGACAAATCTCTAAGTAAAGCCAAAATCCTTGGCGTATCCGATTATACTTATAAGATCGATGAAGATGAAGACAGGGAAGTTGTGTTCAAAGATTTATCGGTTGAACTCAACGGAGAAGTTCTTTCAAAAGAATACTACAGCGTAAAGTATGCAGAGAACGATCAAGCAGGTATCGCAACCGTAACAGTAACAGGCAAAGACGGATACTACGGCAGCGCAAGCGAAGATTTTCTTATTAAGGGTTATCCGATTTCAGACGTAAAAGTCACCGGATTACCGGAGGAACAAGTCTGGAGCCCTTCCGAGTATGCGGTATATCCGGAGTTGTCATGCGACGCTCACGAATACAAGCTTGAATACGGAAGAGATTACTACTGCACGTTTGAGGTTATAAATAATAAAAAAGTCGAAATAACTATTTTCGGAAGAGGTTTCTTTGAAGGTTCGGTTAAAAAAACGTATAAACTCAAACCCTGGGAACTTTCAAGACAGTATATCGTAGCAGTGGCGAAAAAAACGGAATATTATGTTAAAAACGGAAACAAAACTTTCAATCACGATATTAAGGTAATGAGCTGTCCGACATGCCACGGCAATTACGTGCTCCTTACCGAGGGTAAAGATTATAAGATTCTCGGACTGAAGAATAATAAAAAGGCTACATCATTTCCCGATGATACCTCCTTTGTCAAAGTTAAATTTAAAGGACTCTATTCCGGAACTATAGAGATTCCGTATGCGATTGAGCGGACTCCCTTGGACAAATTGGTTGCGAGAGGCGGTACGGTATCCGTTCCCGGGGTAAAATATGTAAATAAGAACGAGAACTTCTTAACAACCCCCGTTATTAAGGATGTTAACGGTGCAAAACTCAAAAAGAATACCGATTTCTGTGTTGAGTATTATGCCGATGACGAATGCAAAGAAATGCTTACTGCGAGAAAATGTGTCGAAGCAGGTTCGGTAGTGTACGCTAAAATATACGGCCTGGGTAATTACTCCGGTTCGATTGTGTGTCCTTACAGAGTATCCAAGAAGAATATTGCGAAGGCAAAAGTAACCGTTTCTTCAAGAAAATGTTGCGGAAAGGCAATTACTTTTACACCGGAAGAGATAAAGGTTAAATTGAACGGAAAAGTTCTTACTTCTGATGATTATGAAATTGTCGAAGATTCATACCGCAACAATATCAAGTATGGAAAAGGCTCTTTCCAGATTCGCGCAAAGGGTGAAGAGTTCTACGGAACCAAGACGGTTTCATTTAAGATTAAAAAGGCTACCATTAAGAACTATAAGGTTTTTATTTGGTAAATACATGAAGCGATTTCGATTAAAAGAAGCGGAAACCGACGGTGAAAATCTTTAAAAAGACACAGATTATAGGGTGGAATTCTTTACAGATTACGCTTGTGAGAATAAGATAGAAGATAGAAGCCGGGGTGACGCTTCGGATAATCGGAACCGATAATGATTACTGCGATATGAAGACTGTTAGATTTAAGTTAAAGAAGGCTCCGATTAAAATATTCTGATTTATGAGGAGAAGGAATGAGAATGAAGAAGTTTAAAAGAACAGTGGCTGTAGCATGTGCTGTATTACTCGCTTTTTCATCATTGGGAGGAAGTTTTAATGTCAAAGCTTCGGAATTCGAGTGCGAAGTAACAGAGGATATTGCTGCGAAAGATACGTATGACGGCGAGGAAACATACGATGAGATTATATCTGAAGATGTCGAAGAAATCGTGACTGATAAAGAGGCAACTGAAGAATCCGTCTCGGAGGAAAACGCTGAAGAGATTTCGCTACAGGAAACTGAAGCAAACGAGAAATACACCGAAGAAATTTCTGAGGAAGAAGAGGCAAGTGAAGAATTCGTATCGGAAGAAGCGGGAGATGAAGAATCTGCATCTTGCGAAACGGATGAAGAGATTGTATCGGAAGACGAATATGTAGACGAAGATATTGTTTCTGAAGAAAACGATGAAGCAATATTGACGGAGGAATCTGAAACCGAAGAAACAACTTTGGAAGAAGAATCTGAAACCGAAGAAACTGTTTCGGAAGACGAACAGACACCGGCTGAAGAAATACTTTCGGACGAGATAACGGAAAACGCTGAGTATGTAGAAGCCGACGAAGAACTCCTGTGTAAAGAGGAAGTGCCTCCTGTTGTTTATACGGTAGTTTTCTATGACCTGAAAGGTAATAAATATTATACGCTTGAGAATGTTAAGGAAGGTTCATGCGTCAGACTTCCCAAAAGACCGGAGGGCGTCGTCAATAAGACTGTTTTTGATCACTGGTATATTCTCGGAGAAAACGACGAGCATGTTGTATTCGATGAGAAAACAAAAGTGTACGCCAATTTGGAGGTACGCCCTGAGACAGTCAACGTATCCGAAGTGGCTTTCAAAGTATCAATAGATTCGGCCGAATATACCGGAAAGAAAGTTAAGCCTACCATTGAGATTTTGTCAAGCGAAATCAGTTTTACAGATCATAATTTGAAAGAAGGCAAAGATTTTACCGTAAAGTACAAGAACAATATTAAATCTTTTACCGGGCTTAATACCGAAAAGGCGCCGCAGGCAATCATAACCCTTAAGGATTATTCGTCGCCGATAATCGAGTATTTCGAAATCCTTCCGTGCAATATTAACAAAGTATATGAGAAGGACGATCTTTTGTTCAAATATACGGGTAAAGCTATCAATCCGCTCGGCACTTTGAAATACAAGGGCATCAAGCTTAAGAAAAACCGTGATTACACAACGGTAATCACAGGCCCGGACGGAAACCCCACCGATACTGTCAAAGAAGCAGGCAGTTACGTAATTACTGTCGAAGGAAAGGGGAACTTCACGGGAAAACGAAACGTTAAAGTCACGGTTCTTCCTAAGGATAAGTATCTTTCCGACGCGAAGTTTGTCGGTGTTAAGGATGTTAATCTGAAATCCGAGTATTTTGAGGATTTCAGTACGAAAGGTATTGTATTCGATGATTTAAGCATTGAGTATAAAGGCGAAACTATCCCTGCGGATAAATACAAAGTCACGTATGAGAACAATAAAAGTGCCGGAACGGCTACAGTAATTGCAACCGGTATAAAAGACGGTTATCGAGGTACGCTTAAGAAAACTTTCAAAATCACAGGTTTTTCGGCATCAGAGTACTTCAGAATCGAAGACCTTCCCGAAAGCGTGGAGTATCAGTCCGCGGGCTATATCGTTAAACCGACTGTATATGATAAGGTTACGGGTGAGAAACTTAATCTTGGCAACGCTTATGATATAGAACATACGGTAAAAGACAAAAAGATTGTCGTAAAGCTTACCGGAAGGGGTTATTATCAGGGAACGGTGTCGCGTTCTTACAAACTTTCGCCTTGTACAGTTACTTACGAGAGACTGAATATTTCTAACTTAAAGGAATGCGTATATGTTAAGGGCCAGAAGTTTGCGCCAGATTTTACTCTTAAGGTTATAGCAACTTCTGCGCCGACCACATTTGTGGAACTAAAGAAAGGCAAAGATTATTCAATCGTCGGTTACGGAAATAACACCTTTGCTTCAACTTCTGAGGCTTCCGCCTATGTGAGAGTTAAATTTAAAGGTCTTTATGCCGGAACGGTCGACATTCCTTTTACCGTTTCCAAATCGAATCTTTCAACGCTGTTTGATAGGGGTGGAAGTATTCTTGTTTCGGGCGTTAAATATGCCGATAAGGAAGGAAACTATGTGTGTCCTGCCGTTATAAAGGATATCAACGGCAAGAGTCTTACCGCAGGTAAGGATTATACGATTGATTATTACCGTGATTCCCAGTTTAAGAACAAATTGAAGCCGGAAGATAAAGTGGAATCCGATTCAAAGGTGTATTACAAAATTAACGGCATCGGTGATTACACCGGTACTTACAGTGAATACTGGTTCAAAGTATCCGATACAGATATTTCGAAAGCGAAGGTTACGGTTCCGTCAAGAGTCTGCACCGGTGTGGGACTTAATTTTTCAGAAGATCAGATAACCGTTAAAATCGGTGGAAAGGCGCTTTCACCGTCAGACTATGAAATAGTTGAGGATACTTACAAGAATCATGTTAAAGCGGGAACAGGATCGTTTGTAATACGTGCAAAGGGCGAAGGATATTACGGAACCAAGAAGGTTTCCTTTAAAATTAAAAAGGGTAAACTTAAACTTTACAGGTAATGAATAAACAAGGCTTTTTTTGACACAGAATAGAATTTTTATTATTCATGCAGTTAAATGTGTCATTGGTGCAAAACCCCTTTTCATATCCGAAAAAGGTGGTATTATTAACTCATAACAAAGCAAAGCAAGTAGATGTGATTTAATTAATACGGAAGCTCGTTGGAATACCTGTAAGTGAGATTCCAAGATTCAGTATTAAGTCGGACCTGAGGTTTCGGGTGAAGATTGAATCCTCTGAGAGGATTGAGGCGAGATTTTTTTCAGCCGGTGAAGTTTCTGGTAACCAATTAAAAGAAAGTGACATTTCTGTGAACGTATTCTGTATGGAAGCTTAATCGGGTGGAGAGAATTTTAAATCGGTTTTTTCGGGAGATGAGGTTTTGACCGGAGATTGAAGCGAAGAAAATTGTGTTTATAGGGTTTTGCATATTCTAAAAAGGAAAGAGGAAACCGCATTGGATAACTGATGATCATCTTCAATGCAGTTTCCTTTTTCAGTTCCCAAAAACATATTAAAAGGACAGAAGAAACACCCGACAGACGAGCTGCCGGGTGTTTCTTCATTTAATTTATTTAAATCATTTACTCCTCTTTTTTGAAGCCGTAGTTCTTAAGAAGTTTCTGAATACGGTCGTTGGGATTGAGCAGGTCTGAAATCGAGCAGTCATGATTGAGTGTATCAATGATGTATGCGATGTATTTGCTCATATCACAGTTAATATACCACTCTCTGTTTAAAAGCTCGGGAGACTGATATACGAGGTTTGTTGTAAGTACTCTGTAAATCAGGCCGTCTTCGTAAGCCTTGTCGAATTTCTCAAGTCCGTTGGTGAAAAGACCGAATGTTGTCGAAATGAAGATTCTGTTGGCCTTTCTTGCTTTCAGTTCGGCAGCAACTTCAAGTACGCTGTCACCGGATGAAATCATATCGTCAAGAACCATTACGTCTTTACCTTCAACGCTTGTTCCGAGGAATTCATGAGCAACGATCGGGTTACGTCCGTCGACAATTCTTGAATAGTCACGGCGTTTGTAGAAAGTACCCATATCCACGCCGAGAACGTTTGCAAAATAGATTGCACGGCTCATAGCACCTTCATCGGGGCTGATTACCATCATGTGTTCTTTATCAATCTGAATGTCGGAAACATTCTTGCAAAGACCTTTGATGAACTGGTAAACGGGCTGAACCGTTTCAAATCCGTGAAGAGGAATTGCATTCTGAACACGGGGATCGTGAGCATCGAAAGTAATAATATTGTCAACGCCCATCGAAGTAAGTTCCTGAAGTGCGATTGCACAGTCGAGTGATTCTCTCGAACTTCTCTTGTGCTGGCGGCTTTCATAGAGGAACGGCATGATAACCGTGATTCTTCTGGCTTTGCCGCCGATGGCAGCGATTACACGCTTTAAGTCCTGATAATGATCGTCGGGAGACATGTAATTCTGTTTGCCGCAAAGTGAGTATGTAAGACTGTGGTTACATACATCAACCATGATATAAATGTCTGCGCCTCTGACGGATTCCTTAACCATACCTTTGGCTTCACCTGTACCGAAACGGGGAACCTTTGCGTCCAGGATATACGAATCTCTTTCGTATCCCGCAAAATAAAGGCTGTCTTTGTGTTCGCTTTCACGTTCCTTTCTCCATTTCACCAGGAAGTTGTCAACCTTCTCGCCGAGGGTTTTACAGCTCTCCAAAGGGATGAGTCTCAGACTTCCGACAGGAAGACTTTCCAGATTACGCACTTCTTCACGTGTGTCAGACATGAAAAATACCTCACTTTCTTTTTGACATTTGCTTCTTTAATATTCTTACGTCCTCACCGGACAATTTACATACCTCGAAATTGGAATAAATCCTCGAGAAAATTCGATCGTCGTATCGATCGCGCAAATCTTTAAGATCGCTGTTGGTCGAGATAAGAGTCGACTTGCCGTTCTTCTGTCTTGTCTCCAAAATCGAGAAGAGACAGCTCTGGGTAAAAGAATTCGTAAGCTCGGTACCAAGGTCGTCGATAATGAGCAAATCGCATCGTGAAATGTCTTCCATGGGATCCGCCATTTTCTCTTTGGCTTCCTTATCAAACTGAAATCTGCTTAACTTGTCGAACAAATCTATTGAACTGAAATAGATACATGAAAATCCTTTGGTGATAAGTGCGTTGACAACGCAGTTCGTCAGGAATGTTTTACCCGTTCCGACAGGTCCGTTAAGCAGGATACTTTTGTGCGCTTCTTCGAAGGTCTCCACAAAATCCTTACAAACATTAACAGCGTTCTCAAGTCTTGTCAAGTTCTCACCGGAATAATAATCATAGCAAACAGAGTCGAAAGTGTCGACTCTGATATTGTCTTTAAGATTTAACTGATCGTACAAAAGGTCCCATTCGGCCTGAACAAAACAGGAGCATTTCTCTCCGTTCACAAAACCGGTATCTTTACATTCGGGACAGAAGTAGAAAGAATCAAGGTATCCGATCGGATATCCCGCCTCTGTAAGAAGAAGCTTCTTCCTTGCTATCAGACTGTCGATTACATCCTCGAGTTCACCGACCGAATCGGTCTGCCCGGAGATTATGTCGCGGCCTTTCTGAATACTGACCGTAATGATTAAATCATCGAGTTCTTTGTATTCGGGAATCTTCTTATAGATTTCCTTCTTGCGGTCTTCAAGAATTCTGTCGGCGATGAGCCTGTTCTTGCTATATTTGTTGATTATGGAATCATACTGCGTATTTGTAAGTGACACTTGTGTACCCTCTATAAAATATCACGCTCAAGTTCATCAAAGTCGTAATTCGATTTCTGGAAACTTGAGTAGGAATTTTCTTTGACTTTACGAGCCGGCTGTCTGTTGTCCGTATCCCTGCGGGTTGCGTTGACACTCTTGGTTTTGGAGCGGAAAGCGTTTTCACTTTCTTCGATTTCCTTAAGAGTGGTCAAACCGCTTTCGGACCATTTTTTGAAAATTCCGTCGGCATATTCGAAACGGTGTGTATCGGTTGCAAGCACCGTGCGCTCGCATCCTGCGAGAATGATATCCTTCGGAAAACCGAAAGTGATAGACCATTTGTTGACGAATTCGACTTCCTTCGCGGTAAGCGGGGATTTTTTACCGAGAGCATCCTGCACCAGGTAAATCATTCTGTCATATTCGTCCTGCATTCCGGTTTTGGCAAGTTCGGGACTGTTGATTCCCTTCTCGCGCCAGCCGAGAGCAACCTGCTCAAGCTGTGACGGCTTCGTAATGTTCTTCGAAGCACAGTATTCAAGGAAAAGGTCCATCATTTCAAAATTGAAATTCAGTTCCTTATTAATGTACATAAGAGTCTTGATGTCGTTGGGAGAGAGCATCTTGTTGAGATACTGCTCCGCGATGCAGACAATATTGGTTGTCTCCGGATCCTTGCGGAATTCATTAAGCTCCGCTGCCGAATAATTCTTCTTCTCGGGAACAGAATGCTGCATAACATCTCCCTTTCCCGCTTTCTGCTCCTTGACCGTTTCTTCCGAAGCAACTCTGTAGTCCGGAACAATGGTAAGAATCGGAGCGGAAGCGTTATCACTGCTTCTTCTTCGTCTCTCCTGCGAAGGTGTCAGAAGATGAATTCCGACCACCGTATCCTCGTCGTCGAAGTCAAGCTCAAGAAGTCTGTTGCGTTCCCAGTACTTAAGCGATCTGACAACATCCCTTTCCGTATGATTAAGGCAGTCTGCAATATCCGATATGGTAAAAGGAATACACGACGATGTCATTCGAAGCAGATAAAGGTAAATCTTGATCTCCGCATCGTTCGCATCCTTCATATATGTGTCAATGAACAGGTTTGATACGCCGGTAATTCCCGAATCAAAATCCTTGTGAAGTAAAATGTTACTCATTTCAAACCCCCGGTCCAATCTCTTCAAAAAGAAGAGACAAGCATTCTAAAGCAAGAGTGATTATAGCATAAAGGGTTTAAAAAAGTAAATAGCAAAAAATCCTGGAAGCCTTGATTTTACTGAGGATTTCGCCTGTCGGCGAATATGTGGATAACTATTTTTAACGACTCGACATAACAATGTAAAAACATCAGAATTCGTTGTAAATCCATTCCCGACACAAACATTATGTGAACTAAAAATATCCACATTCATATGTGGACGAATCGTCCGACATAAAATGTGGATATTGTGGATAACTAATTGCCAAGCAGGTTTTCGCCTATCTTTACAACATCTCCGGCTCCCATAGTTATCAACATGTCACCGGGATTACAATTTTGTAATAAAAATATTTCAATTTCGCCAAAAGATCGGAAGTAGTGACAATTTCCGCCGAGTTTAATGATTTCTTCCTGTAAATCCGCCGAACTGATTCCGAGAGTATCTGTCTCCCTGGCAGCATATATGTCGGCGAGTACGACGTTCTCGGCAAGCGAAAGCGCTTCGGCAAAATCATGCAGGAATGCCTTTGTACGTGTGTAGGTATGGGGCTGGAATACGCACCAGAGATGCTCGTGAGGGTAATCCTTTGCCGCCGTCAGCGTAGCCTTTATCTCTGTCGGATGATGAGCATAGTCATCAATGATATTGACACCGCCCACACTGCCTTTGAATTCAAAACGTCTGTCTGCGCCGGAATAAGTTCGGAGCGCATCCGTTGAAACGGAATCGGGGATTCCGAGAATATCCGAAAGCGCCATAGCGGCGAGCGAATTGTAAACATTGTGAATTCCGACTACGGAGAGCTGAACTTTCGAAGTGCGTCCGTCCGGACAGTTAAATGTATAGCCGTAACAGCCTCTGGAATCAAGTCTGATGTCCGTAGCGTAATAATCCGCATCGGAATCGGTTCCGAAAGTAACCGTTTTACAGCAAAGCCCCTTAATTATTTCGTCGAGGTTGTCGATATTCTTATTAATTATCAGAACACCGTCTGCGGGAAGCAGTTCGGCAAACTTCTTAAAGGATGCTCTGATGTCGTTAATATCCTTGAAGAAATCGAGGTGATCCTCTTCTATATTAAGGATTACACCGTATTTCGGGTAAAAGGATAAAAAGCTGTTGGTATATTCACAGGCTTCCGTCAGAAAATAGTCCGAATCTCCGATACGGATGTTTCCGTCGATGCTCTTTAAAATACCGCCGATCGAAAGTGTCGGGTCGGTATCCGCAGCAAGGAGAATTTCAGAAGCCATGGATGACGTGGTTGTCTTGCCGTGAGTGCCGCTTACAGCTATGGGAGATGCGTAATTTCGCATTATCTGACCTAAAAGCTCGGCTCTTGTAAGCATGGGAATGTTCATTTTAACGGCCGCATCAAACTCGGGATTGTCCTTTCTGATTGCAGCAGTATATACAACAACATCAATTGAGGTGTTAATATTTGACGCTTTCTGGCCGATTAATATTTCAGCACCGTTTTCCGTAAGCTCTGCTGTAAGAGGAGACTCTTTGGAGTCCGAACCCGAAACGGTAAAACCTTTGTTTAAAAGAATCTGAGCAAGACCGCTCATACTGATTCCGCCGATGCCGATAAAGTGTACATGAACCGGTTTATCAAAATTAATTAAGTACATTGAAATGTATCTCCCAACCCGGTAAAAGATTTATGCGAAAAAGGCATTCTTTTACCGATATTCCGTAGTAATTATAATACACCGGCGTTAAAAAACATACAAAAATAAAAGGTTTTGTGAAAAAATTGTTTGCCTTTACACCGAGCTGTTAACACATTTGTTCATAATTCACAAAAAATGCATGTCAAAAATGGCAAAAATATGGAAAATCGACTATAAAAAATGGTTTTTTTGAACTGTTGACTGCTCAAAACAGTTCACTTTTACCAAATTGAATGATATAATAAAATATGTTAATCATATGGGGGTATGAATTTAACAGATTCGGTATTCGGATGATCCGGATACGGGGGGACAAAAATTTACTAAAGAGGTGAAGAAATGATCAAGAAGGAAATGATTGCCATGCTTCTGGCAGGAGGTCAGGGAAGCCGACTTGGTGTTCTGACGAGCAAAGTCGCCAAACCGGCAGTGGCATTCGGCGGAAAGTATCGTATTATCGATTTTCCGTTAAGTAACTGTATCAATTCCGGTGTGGATACAGTCGGCGTACTTACACAGTATCAGCCGCTTCGACTTAACACACACATCGGCATCGGTATTCCCTGGGATTTGGACAGGAATATCGGCGGCGTTACTGTTTTACCACCTTATGAGAAGAGTACCGATACCGAGTGGTATACGGGAACAGCCAACGCCATTTACCAGAACCTTGATTATATGGAGAGCTTCAATCCGGACTACGTGCTTATTCTTTCGGGAGACCATATTTACAAGATGGATTACGAAGTGATGCTTGATTTCCACAAGCAGAACGGTGCGGAAGTCACAATTGCCGCCATGCCGGTTCCTTACGAGGAAGCGAAACGTTTTGGTATTGTAATTACCGATGAGAACAAGAAGATTCTTGAATTCGAGGAGAAACCCGAGAATCCCAGAAGCAACCTTGCCAGCATGGGTATTTACATTTTTAACTGGAAAACGTTAAAAGAAGCGCTTATTGCAAAGGCGGACGAGCCTCATCTTGATTTCGGAAAACATGTTATTCCGTACTGCTACGAGAAGGGTTCACCCATGTATGCGTACGAATACAACGGCTACTGGAAGGATGTCGGAACGCTTCATTCTTACTGGGAAGCCAACATGGAACTTATCGATATAGTTCCTGTATTTAATTTATATGAAGAGTACTGGAAGATATATACGAAGAGCGATACACTTCCTCCTCAGTATCTTTCAAAGGAATCAGTCACAGAGAAGTGCCTTATTGGAGAAGGATCCGTAGTATGCGGAAAGGTATACAATTCCATCATCGGTTGTGGGGTAACCATTGAAGACGGTGCGGTTATTCGTGATTCTATTATTATGAACGAAACCGTAATCGGCAGGAATTGTGAGATTAACAAAGCAATCATAGCAGAAAATGTTGTTATTGGGGACAACGTTAAACTGGGTGTGGGAGAAGAAGCGGTTAACGAAACCGATCCTCACATTTACAATCACGGTCTTGTGACCATCGGAGAGAAAACAGTCATTCCGAACGGAGTTTCGGTTGGCAAGAACTCCGTAATCTCAGGTGTTACAACCGAAGCGGATTACGAGAACGGTTTACTTCCGAGCGGAAAAACTTTGATTAAGGCAGGTGATGAGTAATGAGAGCAATCGGAATAGTTTTAGCAGGCGGAAACAGCCACAGAATGAGCGAGTTATCCCATAAACGTGCAATATCGGCAATGCCTGTTGCAGGCAGCTACAGGAGTATCGATTTTACACTGAGTAACATGAGTAACTCACATATTCAGAAAGTTGCGGTCCTTACTCAGTACAATGCAAGAAGCCTCAATGAACATTTGAGTTCATCGAAATGGTGGGATTTCGGACGTAAACAGGGCGGACTTTTCGTTTTTACCCCTGTTGTTACGGCAGAGAACAGCAACTGGTACAGAGGCACGGCGGATGCCATCTACCAGAACCTTCATTTCCTTAAGAACAGCCACGAGCCTTACGTTGTAATTGCATCAGGTGACTGCGTATACAAGATGGATTACAACAAGGTACTGGAATATCATATCGCCAAGAAAGCTGATATTACGGTAGTGTGCAAGAATATGCCGGAAGGCACGAATGTCGACAGATACGGTGTTGTCAGAATGGATGAGGACAACCGCATCGAAGAATTCGAAGAAAAGCCCGTAGTGGCGAACGGCAACACGATTTCCTGCGGAATCTACGTTATAAGAAGAAGACTCTTAATCGAGCTGATTGAGAAGTGCAACGAGGAAGGAAGATATGATTTCGTTGCGGATATTCTTATCAGATACCGCGGAATGAAGAGAATATACGGTTACATGATGGATGATTACTGGAGGAACATCGCATCGGTTGAGGATTATTTCGAGACGAATATGGATTTCCTCAAACGCGATATCCAGAATTATTTCTTCAGAGAATATCCGGACGTATATTCCAAGGTGGACGATCTTCCTCCCGCCAAGTATAACGTGGGAGCGGATGTTCGTAACAGTCTTATTTCCAGCGGAAGCATCATCAACGGAGTTGTTGAAGACTCCATTGTATTCAAGGAAGTTTTCATTGGAAGTAACTGTCATATCAAGAACTCCATTATATTGAACGATGTTTACATCGGCGACAATACTTACATAGAGAACTGCATCGTGGAAAGTCGCGATACGATTCGAGCCAATTCGCGTTATGTAGGCGATGGAGAAATTAAAATTCTTATAGAAAAGAATGAGCGCTATGACATGTAGGGTGGCAGTTATGCGATAAGCTCATCTCGGAGTTGGTTTATGGCGAACTGCCTTTTAGACGAAAGGAGAAAACGCTATGAGAATTACAGATGTTCGTATTCGTACAGTTACAACGGAAGGCAAGCTTAAAGCTGTTGCGTCCATTACTCTTGATGAAGAATTTGTAGTTCATGACATCAAGATTATTGAGGGCGAAAAAGGTCTTTTCATTGCCATGCCAAGCAAGAAGATGGGAGATAACGAGTTCAGAGATATTGCCCATCCGATTAAACCGGATATCAGAACCTACATCCAGACTGAGATTTTGAACGCGTATGCCAAAGCAGCCGAAGAGGCTGAAAGCGCAGAGTAGTCAGTTTTAGTTGCAAACCAAAAACCAAAGAAAGGCGGTGCCGCGATTGCGGTGCCGTCTTCTTTTTTTCACACGGCCGGCGGGACGAGCCAAGGTTCATTCAGGGATTTTTGCGCAAAAGAGATATGTAATGCGCAGATATTATGTTGTGAAAAATGGCAGGAATGAAGTATAATTTATTGTGAAACACCGGGTAGACGAAAATGAGAATTTGTTCGTCATAACTGCGGGAAATTACGAAGAGACGTATGAAATATCAGAGGAGGTTTAAAATGTCGTTTTTGGAATTACTGTTTGATCTTCTTCCCGATTCAAATGACTTGAAATGGAATGAACCTGATTATCGTACCGATCGGTGGACTCCGGAATTTGATTCTCCTTTGAAGGATATGTTTATAAAGGTAATTACGGTAGTCAAATATATCGCGCTGGCGGGAATTGTAGTTTTTGTTTTTTTCAAGATGTGTGGATGATAAAGGGCGGAGATAATTATGAATGAATTTGACAGACTTGTAGATATAGTCGGGACACTGCGTTCCGAGAACGGATGTCCCTGGGACAGGGAGCAGACACATTCCTCAATTAAGAGAACCTGTATCGAAGAAGCATGTGAAGTCGTATGCGGAATCAATATCCTGGAGGAAACGGGAAATTACGATAACCTCAGAGAGGAACTCGGAGATCTTCTGTTACAGGTGGTGTTCCATGCAAGAATGGCTGAAGAAGAAGGCTTTTTTACCATGGAAGATGTCTGCAGGGATATATCGGATAAAATGATTCGCCGTCATCCTCATGTTTTCGGAGAAGTGACGGTCAGCGATTCGGGTGAAGTTCTCGACAACTGGGAGAAAATCAAGGCTTTTGAGAAGAAAGACAAAGCTTTGGAGAGAAAGTTTTTACCCAAAGCATTTGAAGAATCAAAGGAACTTATCGATGTAGCGGTTAAACGTAAGGAAGAAAAGTGGAGCCGCGAACAGAGTAACTGATGTACAGGAGGGAATTCATATGCCTGCAAAAAAGACACCAAAGAATGCGTCTGCAGGTACTGCGGTAAAACATACCTTGAAGGAACCTGTACCAGGTGTCCGTATTGCAATGCTGCAATAGAAAAAGATTAATAGAAATAAGATATGAACTAATCAATACCAAAATCGGCCGTAGTATGTTATAATAACAGTTACGGCCGATTTCAATTTGCGCGCCGCAGGGGGAGAGATTTATGAATACAGAGAAGATTATCGGGTATATTGATACGGTGCCGGGAATGGGTGTCCCGGGTGCTGACGTGTGCATTTACAAAGACCATAAGGAAGTACTGCGCTATATGACGGGTTATGCTGACAGTAAGCATACCGTTCCGGTTTCGAACTCGACGCAGTATCTCGTGTTCTCGATGACCAAGCTTCAGACGATGACAGCGGTTATGCAGCTTGTTGAGAAGGGCGATATTTCTCTTGAAGATGAGGTTGCGAAATTCCTGCCGGCGTACGGAGAACTGTACGTTGAAGATGAGAACGGTGAATTTGTCAAATCGGGAATTCGCTGCAGAAAGGCGAAAACGAAACTGCTTCTTAAACATCTCGTTTCGATGCAGTCGGGACTTGATTACAATCTCGAAAGACCGGGAATAAAGCGCGTACTGGCTGAGAAAGGCTTACAGGCGACAACACGCGAAATCGTTGATTCTTTTACCGAGAGTCCTCTTAAATTCGAGCCGGGCGGGCATTTTATGTACAGCTTAAGTCACGATGTCGTTGCGGCAATTATCGAGGTAGTGTCGGGAATGAGTTTTGGAGATTATCTTAAAAAGAACGTCTGGGAGCCGCTCGGTATGAAAAGAACATATTTTGCCGGACCGATGAATGACGATGTGCCGAATCTGGCAGAGCAGTTCATTCAGAATCAGGACGGAGAGATTGTTCCGATGGAAGCGAGCGACTGTTATCAGCTTTCGGATAAATACGAGAGCGGAGGAGCCGGACTTATCAGCTGCACCGAAGATTATATTAAACTTGCGGACATGCTTGCATGCGGCGGTGTTTCCGCCGACGGTGCGAGGGGTTTAAAGAGTGAACCGATAGAAACTATGAGAACAAATCTTCTTTCTGAAGCGGGCAGAGCGGATATCGCATCCACCATGGGAAGAACCGCTTACGGATACGGGTGCGGAGTACAGATTTTCATGGAACCTGACCTTGTATCGTCACCTGCAATCCCGGGGATATTCGGTTGGGACGGTGCTGCGGGCGGATGTCTGATTGCGGATCCGGTCAATCATATTTCGCTTGTTTACCTGCAGCATGTAAGAAGCATGGGCAGAGCTTATTCGGAGATTCATCCGACACTTCGCGATCTGCTCTACAGTGAGTAGAAACGAATCATTAATGTGAACCTGATTCACGGTAAGAAATACAGGGGGCATTTGGATACGACTACCAAATCGCCCGAGAAGGAGACAAAAATGTTTATTATTGCGGGCCTGGGCAATCCGGGCAGAGAATATGCCAATACCCGTCACAATGTTGGTTTTTCGGTTATTGATGAAATTGCGGCAAAGTATAATATTTCCGTTATCGAGAAGAAGCACAAGGCGCTTATCGGCAAGGGAACAATCGACGGTGTCAAAGTTATACTTGTCAAACCGCAGACTTATATGAATTTAAGCGGTGAGAGTATCCGTGAAGTGGTTGACTATTACAAAGTCGATCCGGAGAGCGAACTGCTTGTTATCTATGACGATATTTCACTTCCGGTAGGACAGCTTCGAATCCGTCCGAAGGGAAGTGCAGGCGGACATAACGGTATCAAGAATATTATTCTTCATCTCGGTTCGGAAGTATTCCTGCGAATCAAGGTGGGAGTCGGTGAGAAGCCTTCGAAGATGGATCTTGCCGATTATGTTCTCGGTCATTTTGCACCCGATGAAGGTGCCGAAGAGAAAGAAGCGTTTAAAAGATGTGTGGAGGCGGCGGAGATGCTTTCAAAGAATGAGACGGAAGCCGCAATGAACATCTTCAACCGCAAGGTGGATAAAAACGCTGACAAAGAAGCGTTAAAATAAAAGAATCAGGCTGTAACTGAACGCATAAACAAAAGTTCAAAAAGACAAAATGCCGGAAATCGGAAATTTATGAAACTGTTTACCAATCCTTTACAGGAAATAAATGAATATTGCGAAGCCCGTACCATGCTTTCCAAACAAGGGGTAAGTGTGGAGTTTTTCGGTTGCTCCGAAGGTCAGAAAAGTCAGCTGATTCACGGCCTTTCGGATATGTATGACCGTATTGTCGTCATTGCATCCGACGAGTTAAGAGGCCGTGCTTTTGCGGAAGATTACAGATTTTTTGACAGGACGACGGCAGTTTTTCCGGCCAAGGATTTAATCTTTTACCAGGCCGACGTTTTCAGCAACCGTGTCACGAGCGAGCGAATGAAAACCATTCGCGGAATTCTTTCCGGTGAGGTAAAGACCGTTGTCACAACCGTGGACGCTTTCATGGCGCCGATGGTTCCTTTTGATATCATTAAAAAGAACATCGTAACAATTCAAAAGGGCTCCGTCATTGAAGAAGAGGCATTGGCATACAAACTTACCGAGATGGGATACGAGCGTGTCGCTCAGGTTGAAGAGGGTGGTCAGTTCTGCGTACGCGGCGGCATTATTCAGAATGACGCTACCCGCGTGGATGCAGCG